>NZ_ASSI01000228.1:0-19307 GCF_000466765.1 Burkholderia sp. AU4i
AGCCGCCGGTGCTGTGCTGCACACCCTTCGGCTTGCCGGTCGAGCCCGACGTATACAGGATGAACAGCGGATGCTCGGCGCTCACCCATTCCGGCTCGCACGTGTCGGACTCGCCGGCCGTCAGTTCGTGCATCCACAGGTCGCGGTCGGCATGCCAGTCGATCTTGCCGCCGGTGCGGCGATAGACGATCACGCTCTTCACCGCTTCGCAGCCCCCGAGTGCGAGCGCCTCGTCGGCGATGCTCTTGAGCGGCAGTGTCTTGCCGCCGCGTGCCTGCTCGTCGGCCGTGATCAGCGCCGTCGCGCCGACGTCGACGAGCCGCTCGTTCAGCGACTTCGCGGAGAAGCCGCCGAACACGACCGAGTGCGTCGCGCCGATGCGGGCGCAGGCCTGCATCGCGACGATGCCTTCGATCGACATCGGGATATAGATGACGACGCGGTCGCCCTTGCCGATGCCGCGCTTCTTCAGCGCATTCGCGAAACGCGACACGCGGGCGAGGAGATCCGCATAGGTGACGCGCGTGACGGTACCGTCGTCGGCTTCGAAGATCACCGCGACGCGCTCGCCGTTGCCGGCTTCGACGTGACGGTCGAGGCAGTTGTACGACGCGTTCAGCTCGCCGTCGTCGAACCACTTGTAGAACGGCGCGTTGGACTCGTCGAGCACTTTGGTGAACGGCTTGTGCCACGCGAGGCCTTCGCGCGCGAGGCGCGCCCAGAAGCCTTCGTAATCGCGCTCGGCCTCGGCGACGAGCGCCCGATAGGCCGGCATGCCGGAAATGGTCGCCGCCTGCTCAAGCGCCGCGGGCGGCGCAAACTGGCGGGTTTCGTGAAGAACCGATTCAATCGCAGACATCGACAACCCCTTGGTGAACATGAATCCTCTGCATGGCGGCGCGATCGTGCGCGCCGCGCGTCTTGGCCGGCGCATGCGCGCCGCTGTCTCCTACCCACCACCCGCGCACGGCCCGAAGGCCGCTGCGCGATGCTGCGCCGCACCACGTCGCACGATGGCGACCGGGCGACCCGACAGTGTCCACAATAAGCGCTCCAACTTACCCGTCACTTACGCGGCACGGCCGTTTCGCCCGCCGGGCGGCGCCGCTTGCAGCTTTACGCTGTAACGAGCGCGACCCTACAATCCTAACTGAACTCGCCTTCCGGATTCCAGCTTGAATCGCTATGCTTTCTTTCTCGTTCTGTCGATGCTGTTCGTCGGCAGCAATGTCGGTATCGGCAAATCGATCGTCGCCTTCGTTCCTGTCGCCATCCTCGCCACACTGCGCTTCGTGATTGCGATCGCCGTGCTGTGGCCGCTGTTCAGCCCGGTGAAGATGCGCACCGTCAAGCGCGGCGAATGGCTGAACCTGTTCCTGCAGGCGTTCTTCGGCACCTTCATGTTCACGCTGCTGATGCTGAACGGTGTGCAGCGCACGAGCGCGGTCGCGGCCGGCGTGATCACCAGCACGATTCCGGCGATCGTCGCGCTGTTCGCGTGGCTGATCCTGCGTGAAAAACCGAACGGCCGTGCGCTCGTGTCGATCGCGCTCGCGATCGCCGGCGTCGTGACGATCAACCTCGCGAACGGCAGCGCCGCCGGGCACGGCGCATCGTCGTCGCTCACCGGCAACCTGCTGATCCTCGGCGCGGTGTGCTGCGAATCGATCTACGTGATCCTGTCGCGCCGCCTCACGCAGACGCTCGCGCCGATCGACATCTGCGCGTACACGCACCTGTTCGGCTTGTGCCTGATGCTGCCGCTCGGCGCGACGGCCATGTGGCATTTCGATTACGCGAGCGTGCCGGCCGGCACCTGGGCGCTCGTCGTCTGGTACGGCCTGTCGGCCAGCATCTTCTCGTTCTGGCTGTGGATGAAGGGCATCCGGCACGTGCCGGGCAGCCTCGCCGGCGTGTTCAGCGCGGTGCTGCCGGTCGCCGCGGCCGCGTATGGCATCGTGTTCCTCGGCGAGCGCCCGACCCTCGCCCACGGCATCGCGCTCGCGTGCGTCGTCACCGGCATCGTGCTCGCGAGCCTGCGCGTGAAACGCGTGCCCGCCGCCGCGTCCTGATCCGTCCCTGGCCGTGCCGGCGCGTCACTGCAGCCGCGCCGGCCGACGCGTTACAATAGCGCGCCTTTTCAAGATTACCCCCGATACCTGCGCACCGCGCCCGAGTCTCCACCATGTCCGCCCCGCATTCGCCCGGCCGCCCCGCGCGTCGCCCGCTTCGCCCGCTTCCCGCGCTGATTTTCATGAGCCGCTGGCTCCAGGTTCCGCTTTATCTCGGCCTGATCGTCGCGCAGGCCGTCTATGTGTTCCTGTTCCTGAAGGAAGTCTGGCACCTGCTGTCGCATGCGACCAGCCTCGACGAAATCAGCGTGATGCTCGCGGTGCTCGGCCTGATCGACGTGGTGATGATCTCGAACCTGCTGATCATGGTGATCGTCGGCGGTTACGAAACGTTCGTGTCGCGCCTCGGCATCGAGGGCCACCCCGACGAGCCCGAATGGCTCGACCACGTGAATGCGGGCGTGCTGAAGGTCAAGCTGTCGATGGCGCTGATCAGCATTTCGTCGATCCACCTGCTGAAGACGTTCATCAACCCCGACCAGCACACGATGCACGCGATCATGTGGCAGGTGATCATCCACGTGTCGTTCCTGGTGTCGGCGCTCGTGATGGCGTGGGTCGACCGCCTGACGACGCACACGCACCCGGCCCATTTCCACGAGACGCACGCCCACGACGGGCACGCGCCTGCAGCGAACGAGCCCCGCAAGCCGGCCGAAGCGGCCGCCAACGCATAAACGCATTCCCCACTGTCCCCACAGAGTCTCAGCCATGACCGTCATCAAACAGGAAGACCTGATCCAGAGCATCGCGGATTCGCTGCAGTACATCAGCTACTACCACCCGCTCGACTACATCCAGGCCCTCGGCCGCGCGTACGAACTGGAAGAAAGCCCGGCCGCGAAGGATGCGATCGCGCAGATCCTCACGAACAGCCGCATGTGCGCGGAAGGCAAGCGCCCGATCTGCCAGGACACCGGCATCGTCACGATCTTCGTGAAGGTCGGCATGGACGTGCGCTGGGACGGCGCGACGATGGGCCTCACCGACATGATCAACGAAGGCGTGCGCCGCGGTTACACGCACCCGGACAACGTGCTGCGCGCGTCGATCGTCAATCCGCCGGAAGGCGCCCGCAAGAACACGAAGGACAACACGCCGGCCGTGATCCACTACGAGATCGTGCCGGGCGACAAGGTCGACGTGCAGGTCGCGGCGAAGGGCGGCGGCTCGGAGAACAAGTCGAAGTTCGTGATGCTGAACCCGTCCGACTCGATCGTCGACTGGGTGCTGAAGACGGTCCCGACGATGGGCGCGGGCTGGTGCCCGCCGGGCATGCTCGGGATCGGCATCGGCGGCACCGCCGAGAAGGCGATGCTGATGGCGAAGGAATCGCTGATGGAGCCGATCGACATCCAGGAAATCATCGCGCGCGGCCCGAAGGACTGGGTCGAGGAACTGCGCGTCGAGCTGCACGAGAAGGTCAACGCGCTCGGCATCGGCGCACAGGGCCTCGGCGGCCTGGCCACCGTGCTCGACGTGAAGATCATGGCGGCACCGACGCACGCGGCATCGAAGCCGGTCGCGCTGATCCCGAACTGCGCGGCCACGCGCCACGCGCACTTCGTGCTCGACGGCTCGGGCCCGGCCAAGCTTGAAGCACCGTCGCTCGACGCATGGCCGAAGGTCCAGTGGGAACCGAACACGGAAACCAGCAAGCGCGTCGACCTGAACACGCTGACGCCGGAAGAAGTCGCCAGCTGGACGCCGGGCCAGACGCTGCTGCTGTCGGGCAAGATGCTCACCGGCCGCGACGCTGCGCACAAGCGCATCGCCGACATGCTCGCGAAGGGCGAGAAGCTGCCGGTCGACTTCACCAACCGCGTGATCTACTACGTCGGGCCGGTCGATCCGGTGCGCGACGAAGTGGTCGGCCCGGCAGGCCCGACGACGGCCACGCGCATGGACAAGTTCACCGAGACGATGCTCGCGCAAACCGGCCTGATCTCGATGGTCGGCAAGGCCGAGCGCGGCCCGGTCGCGATCGACGCGATCAAGAAGCACAAGGCGGCCTACCTGATGGCCGTCGGCGGCGCCGCATACCTCGTGTCGAAGGCGATCCGCGGCGCGAAGGTGCTCGCGTTCGAAGACCTCGGCATGGAAGCGATCTACGAGTTCGACGTGCAGGACATGCCGGTGACGGTCGCCGTCGATTCGTCGGGCACGTCGGTGCACCAGACCGGCCCGAAGGAGTGGCAGGCGAAGATCGGCAAGATCCCGGTCGCAACTGCTTAAGCGCGATCGAATGCAAGGCCGGACGCAAGTCCGGCCTTTTTGCTTCTCGTTCTCATTATTGTGTGCGGCCGGTTATTCGAGGCTGATTCTCATTACATGCAAAAGGCAGGCCCGGCAAGGCTTTGAGGCTTGGCTTTTCTCGTACGAGCGATTATCTTTCGGTTTCTGAAGCCCCACTGAACAAGGAACAAGCCATGCAAGGCGACAAGAAAGTCATCGAATATCTGAACGCCCAGTTGAAGAATGAACTCACGGCGATCAACCAGTACTTCCTGCATGCGCGCATGTACAAGCACTGGGGCCTCGAGAAACTGGGCAAGCACGAGTACGACGAGTCGATCGGCGAAATGAAGCACGCAGACTGGCTGATCGAGCGCGTATTCATGCTCGACGGCCTGCCGAACCTGCAGGACCTGCACAAGCTGCTCGTCGGCGAGGAAACCGAAGAGATCCTGAAGTGCGACCTGAAGCTCGAGCAAATCTCGCAGTCCACCTGCAAGGAAGCGATCGCCTATTGCGAATCGGTTCGTGACTATGTGTCGCGCGAGATCTTCGAAAAGATCCTCGACGACACCGAAGAACACATCGACTGGCTGGAAACGCAGATCGACCTGATCGGCAAGGTCGGCCTGCAGAATTACCAGCAAACGATGATGGGTTCGCCGGAGTAAGCGCGCTCCGCCCTTCCCGCCATCGCCACCCGCCCTTTCATGTCGACACCTTCCGTTATCGCCGCGACGTCCACGACCGTTGCCCCCATCGGCATCTTCGATTCAGGGCTGGGTGGCCTGTCGGTACTGCGCGCCGCGCGCGCGCAGCTGCCCGACGAATCGTTCATCTACGTCGCCGATTCGCACCACGCACCTTATGGTCCGCGCGACGAGGCGTTCATTACGGAACGCACGCTGGCAATCGGCGAGTGGCTGGCCCGCGAAGGGGCGAAGGCGCTCGTCATCGCCTGCAACACCGCAACCGCACGCGCGATCGCCGCGATCCGCGAACACCTGCCGATGCCGCTCGTCGGCGTCGAGCCGGGCATCAAGCCGGCCGTCGCCGTGTCCGCGAGCGGCGTCGCGGGCGTCCTCGCCACGCAGTCGACGCTGAACAGCCCGCGCTTCCAGGCGCTGCTCGACCGCTACGGCGCCGGCCGCCGCTTCATCTGCCAGCCCGGCCACGGGCTCGTCGAGGCCATCGAGCGCGGCGACACGAATTCGCCCGCCTTGCGCGCGTTGCTCGACAGCTATCTGCAGCCGATGCTCGACGACGGCGCCGATACGCTGGTACTCGGCTGCACGCATTATCCGTTCTTCACGGAAACGATTCGTGACCTTGTGGGCGACCGCCTGACGATCGTCGACACGAGCGACGCAATCGCGCGCCAGCTCGCCCGGATTCTCGACGAGCGCAACCTGCGTGCACCGGCCGGCACGCGCGCGGCGCCGCCCCGCTTCTGCTCGACCAGCGACGGCCGCCAGTTGCAGGTACTCGCGTCGACGCTGCTCGGCCTCGCCGCACCGGTCGAATCCGTCACCATTTCCTCGCCGAACGCGCGCGCCTGCGCGACCGCCTGACACGAGCCGGCACGCCCGCTTTCGCGTGCCGCTCCACTGCCCCCATCGCTTCAAGGGTCTGATGACCTTAAAAAAAGCCCGGCCCGCGCTTGTCAACGTCCGCAAAATTAATGATAATAATTCGCATTAACGTTAGCTATCGCAACTCACCATGATCGTCTGCGTGTGCAAGTCTGTTTCCGATCGCAAGATTCGCGCGTCCCTCGCAGAGGGCGTGAACTCTTTCGATGAACTCCAGTTCGAGCTCGGCGTGGCCACGTGCTGCGGCAAGTGCGAGGAGTCCGTACGCGACCTCATGGCCGAACAAGGCGTCTGCGCGAGCCAGTGCGGTGTCGAGCACCACGCTCATCCGATCCCGGTCACGTTCTACGAACGCAAGGCGGCCTGACCGGCGCCGGGTGTATACATGCGGCCCAGGCCGCATTTTTGTTTTGACCGTCAGCAAGCCACCGTCTACGCGAGCCAGCGGCTTACCTGCCAAGGAGCCTGTCATGGAATTGCTGATCGGATTTGTGACCACCGTTTGCATCTCGCTGCTGATCTTCCGCAAGTGATGCCGATTCACCCGCCGCGCCCCGGGTGCGACATCGTTCTTTCAAGCTAACATGCAGGCTTCGCATTCCACTCCCGCCGGCATCTTGCCGGCCGCACCACGTATGAATCCCCGAGTGATCGTCGTCGCGGTCGGTGTGCTTGCCGCACATGCGATCATGCTGACGGCCGCCTGGCTCCATCGCAACGCGCCGCCGCCGGCGAAGGAGATCGAGATTCAGTCGATCACCGCACAGCTCATTCCGCCCGCGCCCCCTGCCCAGCCGGTCGCGGTCCAGTCGGCCGCGCAGCAGCCCACGCCGCCCAAGCCCACGCCGCGCGTGAAGCCGAAGGTCGAGCCGAAGCCGGTACAGAAAGCCGTCCCGACACCTCAGCCGGTCGCACAGGCACCGTCGCCGACGCCCGCGCCGGCAGCGGTCGATCCGACACCGGCTCCCGCCGCGCCGGCGCCTGCCGCTCCGGCTGCAGCCCCCGGCCCGGCCCGCGAGACGATGCAGGTCAGCGCGCCGAAGAACGTCACGGCGCTCAGCTGCAATTTCGTGAAGCCCGCTTATCCGACGATGTCGAAGCGTCGCGGCGAAACGGGCACGGCTTATGTTCACTTCGTCATCGGCGTGACGGGCAAGATCGAAAGCGTCCAGCTGCAGAAGAGCAGCGGCTACCCGCGTCTCGACGAAGCCGCGCTCGAGGCGACGCGCGCCAGCACCTGTCCGCCGTATATCGAGAACGGCCAGGCGATCCGCGCCGCCCATACGCTGCCCTTCAACTTCACGCTCGACGACTAACCCGTCATATTCGGTAGATTCAAAGGAAACAAGAAAATGCAAAGCTACGGTATCGCGCACGTCTGGGCGCAAGGTGATTTCGTCACGCGCGCCATCGCGATCACGCTGCTCGTGATGTCGATCCTGTCGTGGATCGTGATCGTCATCAAGGGCTGGAACGTGATCCGCCTGAACCGCCTGACGAAGAACGCCGAACAGGCGTTCTGGCATTCGGACAACTTCGACGACGGCATCAAGAAGCTCGGGCTCGCCGCCTCGACGCCGAACGACAACCCGTTCCTCGCGCTCGCGCTGTCGGGCAAGGAAGCCGCCGATCACCACCATCAGACGCAACCGCACCTGCACGACCGCATGGACGTGTCGGACTGGGTCACGCGCTGCCTGAAGGACACGATGGACGAAGGCATCTCGCGCATGCAAAGCGGCCTCGCGATCCTCGCGTCGGTCGGCAGCACGGCGCCGTTCGTCGGCCTGTTCGGTACGGTCTGGGGGATCTACCACGCACTGCTCGCGATCGGCGCATCCGGCCAGACGTCGATCGACCAGGTCGCGGGCCCGGTCGGCGAATCGCTGATCATGACCGCATTCGGCCTGTTCGTCGCGATCCCGGCCGTGCTCGGCTACAACGCACTCACCCGTGCGAACAAGGGCGTGGTCAGCAAGCTGCGTCGCTTCGCGCACGGCCTGCACGCGTATTTCGTGACGGGCGCGAGCCTTGCATCGTCGTCGACGCGCGACGGCCTGCGTCTCGCGACGCGCGCCAACTGAGACGGGGTGAAGCATGGCAATGAACACCGGTTTCAGCGACGATGACGACGATGCCGTGATGAGCGAGATCAACATGACGCCGCTCGTCGACGTCATGCTCGTACTCCTGATCATTTTCCTCGTGACGATCCCGGCGATGCAGCACGCGGTGAAGATCGACCTGCCGCATGCCAGCAGCCAGCCTGTCGACGAGAAACCGCAGACGGTCGACGTCGCGATCCAGGGCGACGGCACGATCCTGTGGGACGACCATACGGTCACGCGCGAACAATTGCAGGAACGCATCGCGGAAGCGGCAAAACGCACGCCGCAGCCGGAGTTGCACCTGCGTGCGGACCGCAAGGTTGCCTACGAACACGTCGCCGAAGTGATGTCGGATGCGCAGGCCGGCGGCTTGACGAAGCTCGGCTTCGTGACCGAGCCGACCGCAAAAGCGAAGTAACGCACGCGCAATCAGGCGCTCGCCGGCGGCGCCCAATCGGCCGCACCTGGCCGGCCGCACCTCGCCGGCCACGCACAAAGTAAAAGGCCTTCATCGCCAGATGAAGGCCTTTTTTCATGCGCACGCGGGCGCCTTCGGGCGGCGGGCTCTTTGGCGGTATCGGTTACGCCTCGAGCAACGCAAATGCGACTCTGCCGTGGTCTGCACGGACTGCGCGTTCTGCCCTATCTGGCTCACAATATATGCGGCCACCTGATTTCGCTCAGAACTTCCTTCACGAAATGGGATTTCAATATAGGCTCGCACGCACGCGCATTCAAGGTTCCGGCGATTGAAACTTGCGATTGCAGGCGACGCTTCAATGACAAAACAAATTTGCGTCGCCGTGCACGTCGTGTTCAGGTCGCCGAAACATCGGCCGCCGCTTCCTTCTTCGCACGCTCGGGACACCCCGGTTCCTTGTAGGCGCCGTGATCGAGCTTCTCGACCAGATAGTCGACAAACGCACGCACAGCGGGCGGCATCCCCTGCCGCGACACGAACACCGCGTACAGTTGCGGCACGGGCAGCGTCCAGCCCGGCATCACCGGCGACAGTTGCCCCGCGCGCAGCGCGTTGCCGTACATCATCTCCGGCAGCGCCGCGATGCCGAGTCCATCGAGCACGGCTTCGCGGATCGTCATCAGGTCGGCCGTCACCAGCCGCGGGTCGTGTTCGTGCACGTGACGCGTACCGTCCGGCGCGATCAGGTTGAACACGTGCCGCCCGTCGACGCTCGGCGTATCGAGCGTTTCGAATCCGCTCAGGTCGTCCGGTACCAGCGGCGGCGCATTCTGGCTCAGCAGGCTCGGCGCGCCGACCAGCATCTGCTCGGTGCGCCACAGCGGCCGCACGACGATATTCGCGTTCTGCGGCGGCTCCGAGCGCACACGCAGCGCGACGTCGATCGAATCCTCGAACAGGTCGATCACGCGATTCGTCACGCGGACGTGCACCTTCACCTCGGGATAACGACGCAGGAATTCGGGCAGGATGCGCGACAGCATCGTCTGCGACAGCGTCACGGGCACACTGACTCGCACCGAGCCGCGCGGCGATGCACGCAACTGCTGGACCGCGTTCATCGCAGCCTGCGCTTCGGCCAGCATCGCCTGGCAGTGCTGGTAGAACAGTTCCCCCGCCTCGGTCAGCGCGAGCTTGCGTGTGGAGCGCTGCAACAGGCGCACGCCAAGCGCCGCCTCGAGTTCGGTCAGGCGCCGCGACAGGCGCGATTTCGAGATGCCCAGCACGCGCTCCGCCGCCGAGAAACCGCCATGTTCGACGACCTGCGAAAAGTACATGAGGTCGTTCAGGTTGTGTGCATCGATATTCATCTCATCGTTCCAATTTCAGAACAATCCATTGCGAACCGTCGCGAATCGAACGGTAAAACGCCCAATATAATAGCTCTATGTTTCAAAAATAACGCTATTCCGATGATTTCGAGGGTATCCGCATGACGACCGCTCGCTCGCTTGACCGCACGTACCCCGCCCTTCGCACGACCGAAGGCGGCGGCTTCGTGGTTCACCGCCCGTTCCCGACTCGGCTGCTGATGGATTTCGATCCGTTCCTGCTGCTCGACGAAATGGGCCCCGTCGACTACGCGCCCGGCGAAGCCAAGGGCGCCCCCGACCATCCGCATCGCGGCTTCGAGACCGTGACCTACGCACTCGACGGGCGCTTCCGTCATCGCGACTCGTCCGGCCATGCCGGCACGCTCGGCCCGGGCGACGTGCAATGGATGACGGCGGGCGCCGGCGTCGTGCACAGCGAGATGCCGGATCCTGAATTCGCGCAGGCAGGCGGCCGCTCCCACGGCTTCCAGCTGTGGGTCAACCTGCCGCGGCGCGACAAGCTGATCGCGCCGCGCTACCAGGAGATCCCCGCCGATCGCATCCCGAGCGCCACGTCGCCGGACGGTCTCGCGCGCGTGCGCGTGATCGCTGGCGAAGCGTTCGGCGTCCGGGCGGCGATCGAGACACGCACGCCGATCCTCTACCAGCATTACACGCTGCAGCCCGGTGCAACGGTCACGCAGCCCGTCCCGGCAGGCTATCGCGTATTCGCCTATCCGATCGACGGAACGGGCCTCTACGGGCCCGACAGGCAGGCAGTCGACGCAAGGCACATGGTCGTGTATGGCGACGACGGCGACACGGTCACGTTCGCTGCCGGCGACACGCCGCTCGACCTGCTGCTGATTGGCGGCGTACCGCTCAACGAGCCGATCGTCCGCTACGGCCCGTTCGTGATGAATACCGAGGAAGAAATCCGGCAGGCTGTCGTCGACTACCAGACGGGGCGCATGGGCCGTATCGAGGCATGACGCATGGACGCACGGGCAGGTGCCGCGAAACCGCCCGTTTTGCGTCACAATGACTTCTTGAGCCATGTGGCCGCCCGCCACCAGAAGGAACCCGTCCCCTTGAACTTCGAACATCTGATCCAGATCAACTCCGACGATCCGGCCGTGCCCACCCTCACCCGCGAACAGCTCTGGGAAGGTCTCGTGCTGCGCGCCGAACAACCGCAACTGTTCGTGCTCGGTCTCGACAGCTGCGTCGTCCATGAACGGACGGAGACGACGCTCGAGCGTGAACTGCACTACGGTCACGCGACCGTGCGCGACCACGTCACGTTCACGCCGAATCAGCAGGTCCGCTACGACATCCGCGCCGCCGACGGCGAGATCGGCGGCTCGCTGACGATGACGATCGAGGAACGCGACGACCACGAGCTGTTCCTGCGTTTCGAATACCGCACGACGCTGGTCGTCACCGACGACAGCGAAGACGCGCGCCAGACGCACGGGATCGTCAAGGAGGCATACCGCACGTCGGATATCGACACGGTTCGCCTGATCCGCGAGTACGCGCAGGGCCGCAAGGATCCCGATCCGCTGCACTGAACCCGGCGGCGGCCTGCGGGCCGCCCCTTTGATTCAAGCTATCAGATTCCCACTTCCGATCGATAAAGAGTTTTTGTAAATGGGAATAGTTATCATTTAGAATTCATTCCATCGTATCGACAGTCACCGATCAACCGAATGACCGACACCATGCGCCCGACCACGCTGACCTTGCGCCGCCCGACCGGCACCGCAGGCAGCAGCCGCCAGAAGACGGCAGCGGTCACCACGCCGGCGAAGCCCGCCGGCAACCGCGATGCAGGCACGCGGGTCGTCAGCAGCGATGCGCTGCTGCAAGGCCAAAGCCACGTCAGCATCGCGCATAACGGAGAGACCTATCAGTTGCGCGCCACACGGCTCGGCAAACTGATCCTGACGAAGTAACGACAGAGTATTGTGGGGACCACCTCCCTGAGAGGTGTTGGGCATTAGCCAGCGTAACGGCTTGCACGCGAGATCTAGACCCCTTCGTGCAAACACACTCAAGCAGCCGTTGCAGCAAGCCAAGCCACTTTTTTGGTTCTCGCACAAGGAAGAAAAAAGCGACACGTCCTTCGACGTGTCGCTTTTTTATTTGGGCGGCCAATGCGCGAAGCAGGTTCCCGAGCTTCGTTACCGCGTGAGTGCATGACCGCCGAAGCGGCGCGCAAGCCGCTTCAGAAACCCCAGAACATCAGCCACCATGCGCTGTCGATGACGGCAAGCGCGACAGCGAACCATGCGAATGCCGCAAGCCGGCGCGGCAAGGCCGCATAACGCCCCGTCACTTTCCACGCGAGCCACGCACTCCATGTGTTGGCGCCGACCAGGATCGCGATGCGTACATCGGTTGCCCATCCGAGCGGTACATGCTCGGCACGAAGCAGCGACAGCGTCGTGGCCGACAGGCCAAGAAACACGCCCGCGCCCGCGATCGGGATCAATGCCTGCGCGAGATGATGCAGCCGCACGCGCTCGAAACGGCCGAGCATCAGCGTGGCGCCGGCCAGCAGCACCAGCAGCGCCGTGCCGTACACGAGCCCCGTGCCGACGATGTAGCTGACGACCAGCCCGCCGTCGAGCCAGGAGAAGACGTCGTTGCGATCCGGATAATGCGTGAGCAGGAACCACGGTGCATTGGTTTCGAGCGGCCACGTGATGTCATGGTCGATCAGCCAGCCCGCGAGCCATTGCTTGATCTGCACGAACCACGGGCTGACGGTCCAGTGGAACGCACCGATCGCAACGCCGAGCAGGCCGTACAGGATCAGCGCGGTGTCCCACGGGTTCGCCTTTTGCGCGCCGAGGTTCACGACTTCGTCGGACGGCGAGCGCAACGACAGCGAGATCGCATCCCGGTGCCCGCTGCAGCGGCCGCACATATGGCAGTCCGCCGCGCCCTGCATGTTGCGCAACGGCACGAGCGGTGCGCAGTTGATCGGAATCACGCGATGGCCATGCTCGCCGTTCTTGTACGAACGGCGCCATGCCTCCTCGTCGACCTTGTAGCGCATCGGCGCAAGCCGCGCGAGCAGCCCGAACACGCCGTTGACCGGGCACAGGTACTTGCACCACACGCGCTTCTCGCGGCCGTACAGCACGCCGATCACGATCGCGCCGACGGTCGAGCCGCCGAGCACGAACAGCACCGCGAGCGGGTACTGGTACACGCTCACCATCTGCCCGTAGATCGTCGTGAGCCCGAACGCGACGAACGGCCAGCCCCCCCACCGTATCCAGCGCGGAATCGGGCCGCCCCGGCCGAACTTGCTCGCGAATTCGGTGAGCGCGCCCTCCGGACACAGCACGCCGCACCAGACACGGCCGAGCATCACCATCGACAGCAGCACGAACGGCCACCAGATGCCCCAGAACGTGAATTGCGCGATCAGCGTGAGGTTGCTCCACAGGTGCGCGGAGTCGTCCGGCAGCGGCAACACCGCCGGCACGATGATCAGGAATGCATAGACGGCGACGACCGCCCACTGGATGCCGCGGATCAGCGCGCCGTGGCGCTGCATCCACTGGCCCGCCTGCGCGAGCCAGCCCGGCTTGGCTGCGGCGGCAACGCTCATGCCGCGCGACCCGCAGCGACGGCCGGCCGACGGCTCGCCCGCTTCATCAGCAGCCAGACCACCGCCCAGTACACCGCGTACGCAACCAGGTTGGTCAGTGCCGGGTGCGCGCGATAACCGGTCAGCGTCGCGACGAGCGAGCCGAACGTGCCCGAATCATCGAGGATCGCGGACGTGTCCCACACCTGCGAAATGCCGAGCGGCAGGATTTCCTTGTCGATCAGCTTGTCGACGCCGGTCTGGAACAGGCCTGCGCCGAGGAACAGCAGCATCACTTCGGTGACGCGGAAGAAATGCCGCCACGAGAAGTACTTGCCGCCGAGCTGCAGCAGATAGAACGTGAAGAACGCAAGGCCGAGGCCGATCACGACCGCGAGCATCTGGCTGCCGTCGACGTGGCCCGACTGGCCGAAACCGAGACCGTACAGGAAGATCACCGTCTCGCTGCCCTCGCGCGCGATCGCGAGCGCGACCAGCACCGCGACGCCCCACCAGTTCGAATCGCGCGTGCTCTGCTGAAGCGATTGCTCCATGTCGCGCTTCAGCGTGCGGCCGTGCCGGCGCATCCACAGCACCATCTGCACGATCAGCACGCATGCGATCAGCACCATCGCAGTCTGGAAGTAGTCCTGCGCGTCGCCGGACAGCACTTCGGTGAAACCGACCAGCGCGGCGCCGAGGCCCACGGCCATCAGCAAGCCGACACCGACGCCGGCCCACAGGAAAGGCAGGCCGCGGCGCGCGTCGTCGTCGCCGTTTTTCAGCCATGCATAGAGAATGCCGACGACGAGCAGCGCTTCGACGCTCTCCCGCCAGACGATGAACAAGATCTGACCCATCGATACCTCCTGACGCGCAGAACACCGGGTTGGTGAGCCCGCGCGCAGATAAAACGCGTTACTTCGCGACGATCACGCCCTGCGCCTGCTGGTGGAAATCGTCGAAAAACTTGTATTCGCCCGGCGACAGCGGCGCGACGACCACGAACGAATCGGCACCCGGCGCAAGCACCTTCTCCTTGCGCAGCTGCACGCTCTCGAATTCGGCCGCGCCCTTGCCGGTGTTCTTGATCTCGATCTTGAAACGCTGGCCGGCCGGCACTTCGATGCGGGCGGGAGTCAGCTTGCCGTCCGCCATTTCGAGCTTGAACGTCGGCAGATCGGCAGCGTACGCCGCGCCGGCAAGCCACAACGCAGCGGCTGCGGCAACGATTTTCTGGGGAATTTTCATTCTGGATTCTCTACGCCGACGGCGCGCCGAAGCGCGCCGTCCGTGATGCCACCGATCAGTAACCGCCCTTCTTGCCGATACCGGCGAACGGGAAGTCGTATTCGAGGGTAATGGGCTTGAACCATGCGCCCACGCCCGTTTCCTTGTCGATGTGACGACCGAACGCCATGTGGCCCGTCTGCATCGGCGGCTTGACGACCATCGTCAGGTGATACTTGCCCGGGCCGTTCAGCTTCACGTTGTCGCCGTAGTGCGGACCATCGCTCGCGACCATGCCCATCAGGTCGCCTTCGGCCTTCCACTTCGTGTCACCCTGCTTCGTCAGCTTGTACGTGACCTGCAGGTACGGCATCCAGTCGCCTTCCGCGAAACCCGTCGGGTTGTTCTTGACCGCATGGATGTCGGCCTCGAGGTGGATGTCGGAATCCGACGCCTTGCGCATCATCCCTTCCGGATCCATCGTGATCGGCTGCAGGTACACCGCGCCGATTTCCATGCCGCCCTGGATCTGCTGCTTGCCGATCGGATATTCGGCAGCCGAGGCCGACATCGCGGCAAGCGCCGCCGCTACCGCAACCGTCGTGCGGATGAACGAAGAACCCAACATGGACACTCCTTGTTATTTGATCTGGAACCATGCGGACCGACCGCCAGGCCTGCCCGCCGAAAACACTAACGCGACGAATAACGTTAATGCGAACAATTCTCAATAATTGCGAAGTTTAGCACCGAACCTGTTCCGGAACAAACGACGAGCCGTGTAAACCCCTGATCCGACAAGGCTTACAGGCTCGTTACCGCAAGGTTTCTGTGACGCTTGGAAAGATTTACCGGCCGCCGTTGACGTGATCGCCGACGTTCGCGCCGAACACGCGCTCACGCAGCAGCGCAAGCTGGTCGCGGGTCGCGGCAGCCTTCTCGAACTCGAGGTTTTTCGCGTAGTCGGCCATCTGCTTCTCGAGGCGCTTGATTTCCTTCGCGAGCTGCTTTTCCGACATGTCCTCGAATTTCGCACGCTGCTGCGCTTCCTTCAGCTCGGCGCGTGCCTCGTCCGCGTTGTAGACGCCGTCGATGATGTCCTTGATGCGCTTCACGACACCGCGCGGCGTGATGCCCATCTGCTCGTTGTAGGCAATCTGCTTCGCGCGGCGCCGCTCGGTCTCGCCGATCGCGCGTTTCATCGACTCGGTCATGTTGTCCGCGTAGAGGATCGCCTTGCCGTTCACGTTCCGCGCGGCCCGGCCGATCGTCTGGATCAGCGAGCGCTCCGCGCGCAGGAAGCCTTCCTTGTCCGCGTCGAGGATCGCGACCAGCGACACCTCGGGAATGTCGAGCCCTTCGCGCAGCAGGTTGATCCCGACCAGCACGTCGAACGTGCCGAGCCGCAGGTCACGGATGATTTCGACACGCTCGACCGTGTCGATGTCGCTATGCAGGTAACGCACCTTGACCCCGTGGTCGGCCAGGAACTCGGTGAGCTGTTCGGCCATGCGCTTCGTCAGCACGGTGATCAGCACGCGCTCTTCGGCTTTCACGCGCGCGTTGATCTCGGCGAGCACGTCGTCGACCTGCGAGCTCGCCGGCCGCACTTCGATTTCCGGATCGACGAGCCCCGTCGGCCGCACGACCTGTTCGGCGATCTGCCCGGTCACGCGCTTCTCGTAGTCGGCCGGCGTGGCCGACACGAACACGACCTGGCGCATCTTGCGCTCGAACTCGGGGAACTTGAGCGGCCGGTTGTCCAGCGCCGACGGCAGCCGGAAGCCGTAGTTGACGAGGTTTTCCTTGCGTGCGCGGTCGCCGTTGTACATGCCGTTCAGCTGGCCGATCAGCACGTGCGATTCGTCGAGCAGCATCAGCGCGTCGGGCGGCAGGTAGTCGACGAGCGTCGGCGGCGGATCGCCGGGCTCCGCCCCCGAGAAATGCCGCGAGTAGTTCTCGATGCCCTTGCAGAAGCCGAGCTCCTGCAGCATCTCGAGATCGAAACGCGTGCGCTGCTCGAGGCGCTGCGCCTCGACGAGCTTGCCGTCGCGGTGAAAGAACTCGAGCCGCTCGCGCAGTTCGTCCTTGATCGTCTCGACCGCGCGCATCACGGTATCGCGCGGCGTCACGTAGTGCGACGACGGATACACGGTGAAGCGCGGGATCTTCTGCCGCACGCGGCCGGTCAGCGGGTCGAACAGCTGCAGCGTCTCGACCTCGTCGTCGAACAGCTCGACGCGCACGGCCAGCTCGGCGTGCTCGGCCGGGAAGATGTCGATCGTGTCGCCGCGCACGCGGAACGTGCCGCGCTGGAAATCCTGCTCGTTGCGCGTGTACTGCATCGCGATCAGCCGCGCGATCACGTCGCGCTGGCCGAGCTTGTCGCCGGCGCGCAGCGTCAGGATCATCTGGTGGTATTCGGACGGATTGCCGATACCGTAGATCGCCGACACCGTCGCGACGATCACGACGTCGCGGCGCTCCATCAGGCTCTTCGTCGCCGACAGCCGCATCTGCTCGATGTGCTCGTTGATCGACGAGTCCTTCTCGATGAACAGGTCGCGCTGCGGCACGTAGGCTTCAGGCTGGTAATAGTCGTAGTAAGAGACGAAATACTCGACCGCGTTGCGCGGGAAGAACTCCCGGAACTCCGAATAGAGCTGCGCGGCAAGCGTCTTGTTCGGTGCGAACACGATCGCCGGGCGGCCGAGCCGCGCGATCGTGTTCGCCATCGTGAAGGTCTTGCCGGAGCCCGTCACGCCGAGCAGCGTCTGGAACGACAGGCCGTCCTCGACCCCTTCGACGAGCGTGTCGATCGCGGTCGGCTGGTCGCCTGCGGGCGGATACGGTTGGTACAGCTGGAACGGCGACCCTTCGAAGGTCACGAATTTCGATTCGTCGAGCGCGTCGCCGGTTTCGGCATGATGTTCGGACATGGAATGCGGCCGGAGCGAGGGCAAAAGAGTCATTCTAGCGCTTCGCGGCCGGGCGAACTGCTGTCGGCTCCTGACGCGCGACGGCCGCCGGAAATCGCGGTTCCCGGCCGAATTTCGCCGCCGAAACGCCGCCCCCGCCAGCGCGAATTCGCTACAATGTCAGGCTGCTGCGCTTTCCGGCGTCGTGCCTGCCTGCGCGCGGTCCCCCGCGCCCGCCCCGCCCGTTGAAAGCCTGACCCTCTTTTCACTACTGCCGAATCATCATGTCGCTCTTCTCTGCTGTCCAGCTTGCTCCCCGCGACCCGATCCTGGGCCTGAACGAAGCCTTCAACGCCGATGCGCGTCCGACCAAGGTCAACCTCGGCGTCGGTGTGTACACGAACGAAGAAGGCAAGATCCCGCTGCTGCGCGCGGTTCGCGAAGCAGAGAAGGTGCGCGTTGAAGCGGGCCTGCCGCGCGGCTACCTGCCGATCGACGGCATCGCCGCCTACGATGCGGCCGTGCAGAAGCTGCTGCTCGGCAACGATTCGCCGCTGATCGCAGCGGGCCGCGTGGTCACGGCCCAGGCACTGGGCGGCACGGGCGCGCTGAAGATCGGCGCCGATTTCCTGCGCACCGTGAACCCGAACGTGAAGGTCGCGATCAGCGATCCGAGCTGGGAAAACCACCGCGCGCTGTTCGAAGCAGCCGGCTTCGAAGTCGTTGCGTACCCGTATTACGACGCTGCCACCAACGGCGTGAACTTCGAAGGCATGCTGTCGGCGCTGAACGGCTACGAAGCCGGCACGGTCGTCGTGCTGCACGCATGCTGCCACAACCCGACCGGCGTGGACCTGACCGAAGCGCAATGGCAACAGGTCGTCGACGTCGTGAAGGCACGCAACCTCGTGCCGTTCCTCGACATGGCCTACCAGGGCTTCGGCGAGAGCATCGAGGCCGACGCTGCCGCCGTGCGCCTGTTTGCCGCGGCCGACCTGAACGCATTCGTGTCGTCGTCGTTCTCGAAGTCGTTCTCGCTGTACGGCGAACGCGTCGGCGCCCTGTCGATCATCACGTCGAGCAAGGAAGAAGCGACGCGCGTGCTGTCGCAACTGAAGCGCGTGATCCGCACGAACTACTCGAACCCGCCGACCCATGGCGGCGCCGTGGTCGCAGCGGTGCTCGCATCGCCGGAATTGCACGCTTCGTGGGTGCAGGAACTCGGTGAAATGCGCGACCGCATCCGCGCGATGCGCAACGGTCTCGTCGAGCGCCTGAAGGCAAGCGGCGTCGATCGCGACTTCAGCTTCATCAACGCGCAGCGCGGGATGTTCTCGTATTCGGGCCTGACCTCGGCGCAAGTCGATCGCCTGCGCGACGAGTTCGGCATCTACGCGGTCGGCACGGGCCGGATCTGCGTCGCCGCGCTGAACACGCGCAACCTCGACGCGGTTGCCAATGCCGTTGCAGCTGTCCTGAAGTAAGTCGGCGCCCACGGACGGCAGCCATCGCCGGCCCGTCCTGCCGAAACGAAAAACGCGCTCCCCGGAGCGCGTTTTTTTTGTGCGATTCGCCGGACTAGCCGGGGAGTCGTCGCCCGAGCAGCCCGTGTCGCGACCGCCCGTGCCGGAAGCCTTTACTGCATGAACCAGCCGTGGCTGACGACGACCGACTGGCCCGTGAGCGCGGCG
>NZ_ASSI01000229.1:0-2022 GCF_000466765.1 Burkholderia sp. AU4i
CGTAGTCGAACGCGAGCAGCGTCGCATCGCGCGCGCTCGCGCCACTCATGCGTGCCCTGCTTCGCCGGACAGCATCGACGAACTGACGCCGAGCAGGCCGAGCGCGGCTTCGAAGCGCTCTTCGGCCGGCGTGTCGAACACGATGCGCGGATCGGCGGCGACCGTCAGCCAGCCGTTGCGGGAAATTTCTTCCTCGAGCTGCCCGGCCCCCCAGCCCGCATGGCCGAGCGTCAGCAGGAAGCGTTTCGGGCCGTTGCCCGTCGCGACCGCCTCGAGCACGTCCTTCGACGTGGTCATCTCCAGCCCGCCCTCGACGGACATCGACGAGTTGTAGCTCGCGCCCTCCACCGGCTCGTGCAGCACGAAACCGCGCTCGGTCTGGACCGGGCCGCCGAAATACACCGGGATGTGCAGCAGCGGCTCGATGTCGAGCTTCAGGTCGATGCGGTTGAACAGCGATTCGAGGTCGATGTCGGTAGGACGATTGATGACGAGGCCGAGCGCACCGCGCTCGCTGTGATCGCAAAGATAGACCACCGTTCCTGAAAACGTCGGATCCGCCATGTTCGGCATGGCGATCAGGAACTGGTTGGTGAGATTGATGCGATCGGAAGGCTTTGACATGGTTTGAATTTTAGCAAAGACGCCGCGGCCTGACCGGGCCGCGATCAACAAGCAACGCCGCGCCGCGCTGGCAACGGCGCGCGCGGATCACACGGCACTCTAACACGCGCGCGGGCGCTGTCGGCAGCGTGTTGCAGGCCCGCGCTGCAAGGGCCGCCGCCGCGTGTTCGTCCCCTGCTCGTCCCCTTGTTCGTCAGGCCCGGCCGAGCGCCGCGCCGAGCGCGCCGGACGCCGCGGTGAGGTCCGGCGGCGCCACGCCGGCGGCGATCTTCAGCAGCGCCGCGCGCAGCATGTCGGACGCGTGGCCGTGCGCATCGAGGCCGCCGTCGGCGAGCGGTACGCCGTGCGCCGCACGCCGCCACGCCAGGCCCAGCGTGTCGGCGAGGAGTGCCGCATGGCCGAGCCCGAGCGCGCATGCGGCCGTACCGACCCGGTAGGCGGCGCCGGACGCATGCCATGCGGCGCCCGCGTCGGCCGCGGCCGGATCGGCTGCGAGGTCGGCCATCGACGCATCGGCCGTCTGCAGGAAATCCTCATAGGCATGCGCATTGACCGTCACGACGCCGAGCGCGCGCGTCGGCGCGGCGGCAACCGCATCGTGCTCGGCCCGGGCGGCATCTGCCTCCCACAGCGCCTCCGATGCGGGCGTGCCGGCGACGTGCCAGTCGACCGTCAGCCCGTAATCGTGCAGCACGTCGACGAGTGCGACATCCTCGGCTGCGGCGCCGAACAGCGCGAAATCGCGCCACAGCAGCGCCACCGTCTCGCGCACGAGTTCCGGCGGCGCACTGCGCCGGCCCTGCGCGTGCTCGCCGAGCAGCAGGTTCGTCCGCGCGAGAAAGCGCTTCAGCTCCGGCGCGCCGCTGGCGCGCAGCGCGCGCACGCACGCGGCCGCGAGCCGCCAGAAATCGTAGGGATCGTCGCCCGCGAGCGCCGCCAGCATCGCGTCGAGTTCGGCGAGTGCCGCATCGGGCGTGCCGTGTCCCGCGCGCAGCACGCCAAGCAGCGCCTGTTCGTAGCGGGCACGAAGCCGGGTCGCAAACGCATCGGGCAACGCGCGCAGCGTGGTCGGCGGCACCGCGCGGCCGACGAGCGCGAGCGCGTCGAGCGGCGTGCTCGCGCGCAGGTCGGCGGCGCTTTGCGCGCGCAACGCACGGAAATGCTCGAAGAGAACGGGTGAGCACGCGAGCTCGCGCAGGTTGTGACGGCCGACGGCCGCGCGGAAATCGCGCAGTGCGGCCCGCCAGCCGGCCGAAGTCGGCTCGACGGCGACGAGCGGCACGGCGGCCGACAACTGCCCCGCGAATCGCGCGGCCGACAGCCAGCCGGCTTCCGCCAGCACGGCCGCCGCGGCGGAAGCCGGCAGATCGGAAGAGCAAACGTCTGAACTCCAGTCAC
>NZ_ASSI01000230.1:0-1787 GCF_000466765.1 Burkholderia sp. AU4i
CTGTACCAGGCGCTCGTCACCGAGTTCGTCGGCGCCGGCGACGTCGGCGACGAGTTCGACGGGTTCTGCCTCGGCGAGCGCGTGGATTTCCGGCGCGCGAACGTGATCCACCTCGAGCAGCGCGCCCCGCGCAGCTGAGCCAATCTTTTCGCCAGGAGAGACGACTTGGGCAGCAAGCGATTTCGGAACAAGACCTGCGTGTATTGCGGGCTCGAGGGGGGCGGGAATACGGCAGACCACGTGATCGCGCGCGAGTTTTTTCTCCTTGGCGGTCGCGACAACCTGCCGAAGGTGCCGGCCTGCCAGGAATGCAACACGGCGAAGTCCCGCCTCGAACACTATGTGCTGTCTGTGTTGCTCATGGGGGGCGTGCATCCCGACGCGATCGAGGCGCTCGCCACGCAGCTCGGTCCACGACTGGCCAATAACGACGCGTTGCGCCGCGCGTTGTTTGTCGGGCAGCGCGATCGCCTGATCAGACAACCGGACGGCAGTGGGCCATCGGGATGTCGGTACCGTTCGACGGCGAGCAGTTGGCCATCTTGTGCTGCTACATCGCGCTCGGCCTCGCCTGGCACCACTGGCATCTCCAGATTGCGCCGCACGCCGTGGCGTCCGCGAACATGTTTACGGGAGCGGGGCAGGCGACGTTCGAAGACCTGTTGGCGCGCTGCGAGGCCGGCGGCCGCGTCGAACACACAATCGGCAACGGCGTGTTCGAATACCGTGGCGTACATATGCACGAGAATCCGCGCGTCACCTTATGGCAGATGAAGTTCTTTGGCGGAGTCGAGCTCGGCACGTATCGCGAACGAGGCGCGACGGCGCGCAGCCTGTTCGTCGCGACCAGCGACGCGCCGGATTGGATCGCGGCACGCAACACGCGACGGGTGCCGGGTCGTGCACCCATCGGGCTCGGTGCGGCCGACAGCGAGGCCGGCACCTTGGCGTCGGCCGGGCAGGCGTGATTTCGCTGCCAGGCCGCAACGATTGTGACCACGACCGCATTGTCCAACACACAACGAGGAAACCCTCCATGATCGAAGTCCAGCGCCTGCAGGCTGGCGTCATCCTCCAAGGCCCGCATTACATGATCCAGCTGATCCCGGTCAGCGCGGCCGACTCGTTCGGTTCGCCGACGATCATCGTCAGCGTGCTGGCGCGCCCCGCGCTGACCGGCGACGATCGGAATGTGCGCCTGGAGGCGTACGACGTTCGGCACCAGTTCCAGCTGGCCGACATCGCCGTCGACGCGCACGAAATGCGCTGCCTGCGCATCGCGTATGAGCGTGCGCCGCTATTCCGCGAAGGCTTCACACTGGCGCTCGAGGACGGCATGGCCGAGCAGCTCGCCACCTACTTGCCGCGCATCGACCTGATCAGCCTGGTCGCCACCGGCGTGAATGAAGCCGTCAAGCCGAAGCTGGGCCGTGCGCCGCTGCCGCACGAGCAGGCGGTGATCGCAGACGTCGTGGCCAGCACGGTGCTCGACCAGAGCACGCCGGCGCAGGCGATGGCGTTCGCGATGGGTTTGGCCAGCGAGTGCGTGTTCTCGGAGACGCGGGGCGACCATCCGGACTATGTCGTGCTCGGCGCGGCCCTGCGCACCCCCGCCGTCGTCTCAATTCTCCAGGAAGCCCAGCGAGGCAGGTGATGCGCAACGCGCACGCCGCTCCTACTTCATTGAGGTGCAACGATGAATCTGAAAGTCGCCGAACGACCGATCCTGACCACCGGCCTGGCCACAGGGGCGCTGTACCGCGCGTTCGTCGTGTTGCCCGACGCAC
>NZ_ASSI01000231.1:0-33969 GCF_000466765.1 Burkholderia sp. AU4i
CCGGTTTCGCGGCCGGCGCGCGGCGATCGCGCGCCTCGAGCAGCGGCAGGCCGGCTTCCCCCGCCCAGCCCTGCGTGGCCAGCGCGACGACACCCACCGGGCGCATCCGCACGTCGTTCAGCATCTGGCGGATGTCCGCCAGCGCGACACGTTCGCCGTCCGCCAGGCGGCGGACGTCGATCGCGACGACATCGTCGGCGAAAAACTCGGGAGTCGCTTCGAAGCGCTTGACCAGTTCGGTACGCAACGCATCGAGATCGGTCGTCTTCACGGTGAACAGCAACGTATCGACCGATCCGCTGCGCAGCTCGAAGAATGGCGATTTTTTAAGCGACATGGACACTCTGCAAAAATTTTTTGCGTATTTTACAGGCGTCCACGCGCGCGGCCATTATTTTTGGGGAACCGGGTTGCGGCGCACCGGGCGGGTGCGCAACCGGAGAGCGGGCTGGCAAGCGGGCTGGCAAGCGGGCGACCGGACCTTCATCGCGCCGCGCGGCCCGCGTTCTGACGTCGCGTCAGTGTTTCACCTGCGACACGTACAGCGATTTCATCGCGCCGGGCATCCGCGCGATCGGCGCGTGTTCGCCGGTGTTGCCGAAACCCGCGCGCTCGTAGAAGCGGATCGCGTTGCGGTTCGCATCGGCAATCCACGCGTAGACGTCCTGGGCGCCGCGCTCGGCGAGCCAGGCGGTGGCCGTCTCCAGCAGCAGCACGCCGCCGCGCAGATGGCGCACCGCGTGCGCGACCCACAGCTCGCTGACGAACGCACGCCGCTCGGGCGTATTGTCGAAATACGCGCCGATCATGCCGGCCGGATGGCCTTCGGTATACAGCAGGAAAGTCGTCGACTCGTCGGACACGGCGCGCTGCGCGGCGATCGCCGACGCTGCGTCCGTTTCGACGTTCAGCAATTCGGCCTCCGGCGCTTCGCCGGGCGCGTAGGGCTCGCGCAGCGATGCAGCGCGGAGTTCGCGATACACGCCGCCCTGGTCGGCAACGATACGACGAACGGTCAAGGTCGAACTCATGCAGGCACACCCTTCGGACAGCAAGCTATTAGCTTCAACCGAAAGCGGGGCATGAGTCAAATCGTAATTTTCAAATGGCGGCGCGAATCGAAAGGCGGCAGGCACTGCGGGCGGCCATGCGGCCAACCCGTGTGCAGGTGCAGCATCGGCGCATCGATGCGGCAACCGGACGACCTCCGCGACGGCTTCATTCGACACCTGGCGCCAGTCGCCTTGCGGCACGAGGCAGCCGCAGGTCGGGGCCCGTGCATTTCATCATGAAAGGCGTAATGAACCGTAATATTGGTAACGTCGAAGCAAGCGACATGGGTCGCCATCCCGCTCCGCATATTGCGACGCAACATTTGTTGCGAACCCGCAGCGTCGATGCCCGTCCTCGTCACGGCACGCCATCCGTCTGACAAACCTGCCGCCCGCGCGGGCCGATCCGGCCATTCCCGCATGTTTCAATCGGCGTGCGCGGGCCCTTCCCTGCCTGCGCCGCACGCGCGCCGCCGTTTGGAGCCGCACGCCTAGTGCCGGAGTTTGGCAAGCGTGCACATGGGTCGTATAACAGGCAGAACCGGACGACGATCCGGTTCAACCGCGCGTGCGTCGCGGGCCAACGAGAATTCGAACAACCATACAGGCGGCCGCCTTCGGGCCGGCCGGCAGGAGGGAGACAATGGCAATGACCGACGGATCGGCTTCGGGCTGGTCGGATGGCAAGCGTTACCTGTGGCTGCTCGGCGCGCTGACGATCACGCTGCCGATTCTCGCCGCCCAGCTCGCGCTGTCGACGGGCCTGCACGTGTTCTGGTGGTTCGGCCCGCTGTTCGCGTTCGGCGTGATCCCGATCCTCGACACGCTGATCGGCGACGATCGCGACAATCCGCCCGAGGCCGAGGTGCCGCACCTCGAACGGGAGCGCTACTACCGGCTGATCGTCTATCTCGCGACCCTCGTCGAGTACGTCGCGTTCTTCGCGTGCGTATGGATCGTCGGCACGCACGCGCTCGCCTGGTACGACTATGTCGGTTTCGCGCTGTCGCTCGGCGCCGCGACGGGCATCTCGATCAATACCGCGCATGAACTCGGGCACAAGACCGACCGCTTCGAGCGCTGGCTCGCGAAGATCACGCTCGCGCCGGTCGCATACGGCCATTTCTACGTCGAGCACAATCGCGGCCACCATGTACGTGTCGCGACGGCCGAGGATCCGGCGAGCGCGCGCTACGGCGAATCGTTCTGGGCCTTCCTGCCGCGCACCGTGACCGGCAGCATCCGCTCCGCGTGGCGGCTCGAGAAGGCCCGCCTCGAACGCCTCGGGCATTCGCCGTGGACCTGGCGCAACGAGGTGCTGCACGCATGGGCGATGACCGTCGTCGTGTGGGGCATCGCGATCGCGATGGCCGGCAAGGTCGTGATCCCGTTCCTCGTGATCCAGGCCGTCTACGGCGCGTCGCTGCTCGAAGTCGTGAACTACGTCGAGCACTACGGGCTCGGCCGCCGCAAGCTGCCGAACGGCCGCTACGAACGCTGCACGCCGCAGCATTCGTGGAACAGCAATCACGTCGTCACCAACCTGTTCCTGTACCAGCTGCAGCGGCACGCCGACCATCACGCGAATCCGACGCGCTCGTACCAGGCGCTGCGCCACTTCGACGATTCGCCGCAACTGCCGGCCGGCTACGCGACGATGATCCTGTTCGCGTACGTGCCGCCGCTCTGGTATCGCGTGATGAATCCGCGGGTGGTCGCGCACTACGGCGGCAACATGGCGCAATCGAACATCAAGCCGTCGATCCGCGCCCGGGTGCTCGCGCAATATCCGGCCACGGCTTGATCGCGTGGGCCGGGCCGCTGGTGGCTTGGCGTCGGCGCGTACCGCCGACAGCCGATGCCGCGCCGGCCCCCGGCTTCGTTCGAGCCGGGCACGACGGCGCCCCCGTCACGCCATTTCCGGCAACCTGAACACGGCAACCGCATGCCGCAGCGCGCTCGCCTGCTCGGCGAGTGCCTGCGTCGCGGCCGATGCCTGCTCGACGAGCGCCGCGTTGCGCTGCGTCGCTTCGTCCATCTGCGTGACCGCGATGTTCACCTGCTGGATGCCGCCGCTCTGCTCCTGCGACGCGGACGAGATCTCGCCGACGATCGTCGTGACGCGCTGCACCGCGCCGACGATCTCGTGAATCGACTCGCCCGCCCGGCCGATCAGCACGGCGCCTTCGTCGACCCGCCGCGTCGACTGCTCGATGAGCCCCTTGATCTCCTTCGCGGCGGCGGCGCTGCGCTGCGCGAGCGTACGCACTTCCGCCGCGACGACCGCGAAGCCGCGCCCCTGCTCGCCCGCGCGCGCCGCCTCGACCGCTGCGTTCAGCGCGAGGATGTTGGTCTGGAACGCAATGCCGTCGATCACCGCGATGATCTCGCCGACCTTCGCCGAGCTGTCGGCGATGCCGTTCATCGTGCCGACGGCATCCGACATCACGCCGCCGCCGGCCGCCGCGATCGTCGATGCGTCGCGCGCCAGCTGCGCCGCGTGCTGCGCGTGCTCGGCCGACTGGCGGACGATGCCCGTGAGTTCGGTCATGCTGGCGGCCGTCTCCTCGAGCGACGCGGCCTGTGCCTCGGTACGCGCCGACAGATCATGATTGCCCGACGCGATCTGTGCGCTCGCCGTCGCGACGGCTTCGGCGTGCGTACGCACTTCGAGCACGACGCCCGACAGGCTCGCCTGCATCGTCCGCAACGCGCGCAGCAGGTCGGCGATCTCGTCGCGGCCGGCCGCGTCGACGTCGCGCGTCAGGTCGCCCTCGGCGACGGCCTGCGCGCATGCGACCGCGCGGTCGAGCGGACGCAGGATCGCGCGGCTGAACAGGAACGCACCGACCATCGCGACGCCGAGCACGACCAGCATCAGCACGAGGCTCGCGACAGTGGCGTGCTGCGCATCGCGGCTCGCCTGCGCCGACACGGCGGCACTCTCGTCGGCAATCGACTTCGCGGCCCGCTCCAGCAGCACCGCGGGTTCGCGATCGACGCCCGCCACGGCGGCATCGCCGGCCGACGGCTCGAAGCCGGCCGCCTTGAACGCGTCGAACCCGCGCCGGTAACCCTCGCCCATCGCCGTGTGCGCACGCATGAACTGCTCGACGAGCGAGCGGCTCTCGCCGGGCGGCAACTGATGAACGAGCTGCGCGGCGAGCGTATCGACCGTGTGCTCGCGCGTCTGGAACGCCTGCCAGTACTGGTCGAGCTTCGCGGGCTGCTTGCCGCGCAACAGCGTGTCTTTCCATTCCTGCACTTGCAGCTTGAACTGCACGAGCGTGGCCGACACGAGCCGTTCGTCGCCGACGTTCGTCTGCACGTCGTCGGCAAACGTATCGATCGATCGATTGAGAATATGGATGCCGTACAGCGCGCCGCCGAACATCAGCAGCAGCGCAACGGCAAATGCGAGGGGAATCTTGTAGCTCAGCTTCATGGGACCTTGGATCGACGGGAACGGTGCAGTCCGGCATGAGCGCCGGCCGCCCCGTGTTAACGGCGCAGCAAGCGCGGGCTTAAAGCTGAAGAAAGCGGCAAGGACAGGACGAGCACGCGCCCCGCGATCCGGACAGGCTGGACTGCCGACGCTGCCCACTGCGCAGCAAGACGTATGGGACACGGTCGCTATCGCATCGGCACATTCCGATGCATCGACGGTCGATGCTGTTGCCGCCGCCACGCCTTGAGACACACGATTGAGCAAGCCCAAAACGAAAAACCCCTTGATCCTTCCGGATCAAGGGGCTTCGTATTTTGGCGGAGAGGGTGGGATTCGAACCCACGGTACGGGGAAACCGTACGCCTGATTTCGAGTCAGGTACATTCGACCACTCTGCCACCTCTCCTTCCTTGCTGCTTTACTGCATTTCGCGTTTGGTCGTTTCCGCGAAAGAAAAGATTATAGAACGATCTCTTCGAATCTCACAAGCCCTTTTTGCAAATTTTTTTGCGAGGGATTGAAGCGATCGCCGGAGCGCGACGTTACGACGCCTGTGCCGGCGCGTCGATACGCTCGATGCCGCCCATGTACGGACGCAGCACTTCCGGCACCGTGACCGAGCCGTCCGCGTTCTGGTAGTTCTCCAGCACAGCGACGAGCGTGCGGCCGACCGCAAGGCCCGAACCGTTGAGCGTATGCACGAGTTCCGGCTTGCCCTGCGCGTTGCGGAAACGCGCCTGCATCCGGCGCGCCTGGAACGCCTCGGTATTCGAGCAACTCGAGATCTCGCGATAGGTGTTCTGCGCAGGCAGCCACACTTCGAGGTCGAACGTCTTCGCGGCCGAGAAGCCCATGTCGCCCGTGCACAGCGTGATCACGCGGTACGGCAGGCCGAGCTTCTGCAGGATCGCTTCCGCATGGCCGACCATCTCGTCGAGCGCCGCGTACGACGCATCCGGCGCGACGACCTGCACCATCTCGACCTTGTCGAACTGGTGCTGGCGGATCATCCCGCGCGTGTCGCGGCCATACGAACCGGCTTCCGAGCGGAAGCACGGCGAATGCGCGGTCAGCTTGATCGGCAGCGCGGAGCCTTCGACGATCGACTCGCGCACGGTGTTCGTCAGCGAGATTTCCGACGTGGAGATCAGGTATTGCGTGACCTTGTTCTCCTCTCCGCCCTTCTCGACGCGGAACATGTCGTCCGCGAACTTCGGCAGCTGGCCCGTACCGTACAGGATCTCGGGGTTCACGATGTACGGCGTATAGGCTTCGGTGTAGCCGTGCTGCTGCGTGTGCGTGTCGATCATGAACTGCGCGAGCGCGCGGTGCAGGCGCGCGATCGAGCCGCGCAGCATCGTGAAGCGCGCGCCGGCGAGCTTTGCGCCGGTCTCGAAATCGAGGCCGAGCGGCGTGCCGACGTCGACGTGATCCTTCACCTCGAAGTCGAACTGGCGCGGCGTGCCCCAGCGGCGCACCTCGACGTTGTCGGCTTCGTCCTTGCCGACCGGCACGCTTTCATGCGCGACGTTCGGCATACCGAGCATCAGGTCGGACAGGCGCGCCTGGATGTCGCCGAGCTTGGCTTCCCCCGCCTTCATTTCGTCGCCGATCCCGCCGACCTCGGCCATCACGGCCGATGTGTCCTCGCCCTTCCCCTTCATCGCACCGATCTGCTTCGACAGGCTGTTGCGGCGCGCCTGGAGCTCTTCGGTGCGGGTCTGGATCGCGCGGCGTTCCGCTTCGAGGGCGGAGAACGCGGCGATGTCGAGGGTGTAGCCGCGATCGGCGAGGCGCTTCGCGACGCCGTCGAGGTCTTTGCGCAGCAACTGGATGTCGAGCATGGGAGGACTTGGAAAATCGTTGTGTAAGACGGGAATTCTAACGCACCGCAGGGCCGCCAAGGCACTGGACGGACGGACTATGCTGCAAACGGGCGATGACCGTGGCGCGACGGCCATGGCAGTATCGCGTTGCCGGCCTGCCCGTCGTCACCCGCGAAATCGCGCCCGCATCGAAGCGCCGCGGATCGCGAAGCGCCCGCGCGGGCCCGCGGCGGCGCATCGAGCGAGGCGCCCGCCCCACGTCACAGCACCCCAAGGAACCCGATGGCCATCGAACTGGACAAGGAAATACGCGACCGCGCGATCGCGTCACTGCAACGCTATTTCACAGAAAACATGGACGAGCCGATCGGCAATATCCAGGCCGGCGCGCTGCTGCACTTCTTCGTCGAGGAGATCGGCCCGGTGATCTACAACCTCGCGATCGCCGACGCGCAGTCGAGCCTGCACACGCGCATCGCCGAACTCGACATCGAATGCCATCAGGAGCCGTTCGACTACTGGAAGAAGCAGCCGGCACGCAAGCGCTGACGCGAGCCACGACCACGCCGGCCGCCCCGGGCCGCGCCGTCAGTCCTTCTTGCCGGCTTCGCGATCGAGTTCGCGCAGCCACGCGAGCTTGTCGGCGATCTTCGATTCGAGCCCGCGCGGCACCGGCTTGTACCAGCGCGGTTCGCGCATCCCGTCCGGCAGGTACGTCTCGCCGGCCGCATACGCATTCGGCTCGTCGTGCGCGTAGCGATACGCGTGACCGTAGCCGAGTTCCTTCATCAGCCTGGTCGGCGCGTTGCGCAGGTGCACGGGCACCTCGCGCGACTTGTCCTGCTTCACGAACGCCATCGCCTGGTTGAACGCGTTGTAACCCGCGTTGCTCTTCGCCGCGCACGCGAGATAGATCACCGCCTGCCCGAGCGCGAGCTCGCCTTCCGGCGAGCCGAGCCGCTCGTAGGTTTCGGCCGCGTCGTTCGCCACCTGCAGCGCGCGCGGGTCGGCCAGGCCGATGTCTTCCCACGCCATCCGCACGATCCGCCGCGCGAGGTACTTCGGATCCGCGCCGCCGTCGATCATCCGGCAGAACCAGTACAGCGCACCGTCCGGGCTCGAACCGCGCACCGACTTGTGCAGCGCCGAGATCTGGTCGTAGAAGTTGTCGCCGCCCTTGTCGAAGCGCCGCGCGTTCAGCGTCATCGCGCTGCTGACGAAATCGGCGTCGATCGTCGCGACGCCGGCCGACGTGGCCGCCGTCTGCGCCTGCTCGAGCAGGTTCAGGAAGCGCCGCGCGTCGCCGTCCGCATAACCGACCAGCGTATCGATCGCCTTGTCGTCGAACGCGAGGCCGTCGAGCGCGATTTCCTGTGCGCGCTTCAACAACTGGCGCATTTCGTCGTCGTCCAGCGACTTCAGCACGTACACCTGCGCACGCGACAGCAACGCCGAATTGACCTCGAAGCTCGGGTTCTCGGTCGTGGCGCCGATGAAGGTCACGAGCCCCGACTCGACGAACGGCAGCAACGCGTCCTGCTGCCCCTTGTTGAAGCGGTGGATCTCGTCGACGAACAGGATCGTGTGGCGGCCGGTGCGGTTCAGCGTGTCCTTCGCCTGCTCCATCGACTCGCGGATGTCCTTCACGCCGCCAAGCACCGCCGACAGCGCGATGAATTCGCAGTCGAACGCGAGCGCGGTGAGCCGCGCGAGCGTCGTCTTGCCGACGCCGGGCGGCCCCCACAGGATCATCGAATGCGGCTTGCCCGATTCGAACGCGAGCCGCAGCGGCTTGCCTTCGCCCAGCAAATGCGTCTGGCCGATCACCTCGGCGAGCGTCTTCGGCCGCAGCGCCTCGGCGAGCGGGCGGCGCGGCTCGACTTGAAACAGATCGGACATGAACCCTCGCTCCACATCAAACGGTCGCGGCCGAACCGGCCGCCGGACCCGACATTATGACAGCCGCGCGACGGCACCGCCGTGCCTGCTGCCCGTGCCTGCTGCCCGTGCCTGGTGCCCGCGCCTGGTGCCCGCGCCCGGTGCCCGCGCCCGAAAACAACACGGGCCTGCCGTCGCCGGCAGGCCCGTTGCGAAAAAGCGGCGTGCGGCGCCGGTCAGCCGGTAATCACGTCGGCGCCCTTCGGCACGACGAACTTGAACGTATCGCCCTTCAGCGGCGGATTCGTCTGGATGTTCGTAAACGTCAGCAGCGTGACGTTGCCGAACACGTCGTGCAGCTCCATCGCGGCGAGCGTGCCGTTGCGAAAGCCGATGCCGATCCGCTGGAACTGCGTATCCTGCGCCTTCGGCAGCATCTCGAGCCACTCGATGCCGCCCTTCTCGCCGGCATCGCGCAGCGTGTAGCTCTTGTCGAGATCGTTGCTGCCGAACAGGATTGCGGCCGGGCTCGCGCCCAGCGCGCCGTTCAGCTTGCGCTCGGTCACCTGGTTCAGGTCGCGGTCATACACGTAGAGCTTCTCGCCGTCGGCCTGCAGCACCTGCTGGTACGGCTTCTGGTACGTCCAGATGAACTTGCCCGGGCGCGCGAACACGAACGTGCCGCTCGAATTGTCGGTGGGCTTCGGCACGGCCTGCGCGGCGCTCGCGCCCTTCGCCGGTGCCTTGACGATCTGCTGCGTGAAGTCGCCCTTCGCCGAACGCACCTGCGACACGAACGCCTTCAGTTGCTCGGTGCCGCCCGCGAACGCGTGCGTCGCCGCGAGCATCAGCGATGCGCCGGCGAGCGCCGCGCCGAGCCAGCGCCGCGTCGAACGAAGAGACATTGCGAACGAATGTTGCTGCATATTGCGGTTTTCTCCCTGGGTGGCCGGCGCCGCGAACGCCGCGGACTCATTCCGCGTCGCGCGCCGGCACAAGAATTTCGCGGTTGCCGCTCGACGACATCGCCGACACGAGCCCCGACTGCTCCATCTGCTCGAGCAGCCGCGCCGCGCGGTTGTAGCCGATCCGCAGGTGCCGCTGCACGAGCGAGATCGACGCACGGCGGTTCTTGATGACGATCTCGACCGCCTGGTCGTACAGCGGATCAGACTCGCCGCCGCCTTCGCCGGTTCCCGCGCCGGCCGAGCCCTCGTCGCCGTCGGCGGTGCCGCCCTCGAGCAGCCCTTCGACGTAGTTCGGCTCGCCTTGCTCCTTGAGCTTCTCGACGACGCGGTGCACTTCGTCGTCGGCGACGAACGCGCCGTGCACGCGCACCGGCAGCCCGCTGCCCGGCGGCAGGTACAGCATGTCGCCCATCCCGAGCAGCGATTCGGCGCCCATCTGGTCGAGAATCGTGCGCGAGTCGATCTTCGACGACACCTGGAATGCGATCCGGGTCGGCACGTTCGCCTTGATGAGGCCCGTGATCACGTCGACCGACGGACGCTGCGTCGCGAGGATCAGGTGGATGCCGGCCGCGCGCGCCTTCTGCGCAATCCGTGCAATCAGTTCCTCGACCTTCTTGCCGACGACCATCATCAGGTCGGCCAGCTCGTCGATCACCACGACGATGTTCGGCAGGCGGCCGAGCGGCTCGGGATCTTCCGGCGTCAGGCTGAACGGGTTCGGCAGTTTCTCCTCGCGCTTCGCGGCCTCGTCGATCTTGTTGTTGTAGCCCGCGAGGTTGCGCACGCCGAGCTTGCTCATCAGCTTGTAGCGGCGCTCCATCTCCGCGACCGTCCAGTTCAGCGCGTGGCCGGCCTGGCGCATGTCGGTGACGACCGGGCACAGCAGGTGCGGAATGCCTTCGTAGACGCTCATTTCGAGCATCTTCGGATCGATCAGGATCAGGCGCACCTGCTCGGCGGTCGCTTTATACAGCAGCGACAGGATCATCGCGTTGATCCCGACCGACTTGCCCGAGCCGGTCGTACCGGCGACCAGCAGGTGCGGCATCTTCGCGAGATCCGCGCACACCGGCTTGCCGCCGATGTCCTTGCCGAGGCTGAGCGTGAGCGCCGACGATGCGGCCGCGTACACCTCGGAACCGATGATCTCGGACAGGTGAACCGTCTGGCGGCGCTGGTTCGGCAGTTCGAGCGCCATGTAGTTCTTGCCGGGAATCGTCTCGACGACGCGGATCGACACGAGCGACAGCGAGCGCGCGAGATCCTTCGCGAGATTGACGATCTGGCTGCCCTTCACGCCGGTGGCCGGCTCGATCTCGTAGCGCGTGACGACCGGGCCCGGATACGCGGCCACGACGCTCGCCTCGACGCCGAAATCCTTCAGCTTCTTCTCGATCAGGCGCGACGTGAATTCGAGGGTATCGGCCGAAATCGCCTCCTGCGCCTTCGGCGCGGGGTCGAGCAGCGACACCGGCGGCAGCGTCGAATCGCCCGGCAGGTCGGTGAAGAGCGGCACCTGGCGCTCGCGCTCGACGCGCTCGGACTTCGCCGGCGTGACGACCGGCGGCACGATCGTCACGGGCTCGTGATCCTCGATGCGCACGCGTTCCTCTTCGACCTTGCCTTCGCGGCGCACGGCCGCGGCCTCGCCGAGCTTGCGGTCGCGCTCGGCCTCGCGGCGCAGCTTCGCGACATTGACGGCGGACAGGATCGCACCGCCGACGCGCTCGGCGACCGACAGCCACGAGAAGCGGAAATACAGCGACAGGCCGATCGCGAGCAGGATCAGCAGCAGCAGCGTGCCGCCGGTGAAGCCGAACGCGTGCGACATCGCGCCCGCCACGGCCTCGCCGATCACGCCGCCCGGCGCGCGCGGCAACTGCACCTTCAGCGACCACATGCGCAGCGCCTCGATGCCGTCGCACGCCAGCACGACGAGCACGAACGCGAAGATTTCGGTGAGCCAGCCGATCGGCCGCTCGGGTTCGTCCACGACCGCCTCGTGACGCGTGATGCGGCGGTAGTTGACGGCGATGCGCCGCGCGAGCGGCACGATCAGCCAGTAGGCCGACAGGCCGAACAGCAGCAGGATGATGTCGGCCGTCCAGGCGCCGACGCGGCCGGCCCAGTTCGAGATGTGGTCCACCTGGGCGGCGTGCGTCCAGCTCGGATCGCGCCGGCTGTAGCTCAGCAGGGCCATCACCAGAAATGCGCAGAGCGCGACCTGGAGAATCCAGCGGATCTCCGTGAGGAGCTTCGACATCCGGTGCGGCAACGCCTGTGCCTGGGCGGAATAAGGAGCTTTTGCCATGAATCCGTATAAAGAGGACGGGCTGCGCGCCCGCCTGTCGTTCGATCCCGCATATTGTAAGCGCTGCACCGGGCCGCCAAGTGTAAATGACGGTTACATAACAGGGCCGAGGTACGGCCGGCGCGGCGCATGCTCTCCGCGGCAGCCCTTTCTGCCTTTCACTCCGGTGCGCGGTCCGGCCGCCCGCCCGCAGCCGCGCCGCCCCGGGCGGGTGCCACGCCCCGCCCGCCCCGGATGCGCGACCGTTGCGCCGCGAGACACTATCGCCGCGATTGAAACTCTCGTTCGGCAACGCAGCAACGGGGCCTTTATAATGCGCGTCTGATACCCATCTATGACGGCATCCCGGTCAACCCGGATCGTACGGCGAGCCCTACCCCGCCCGCCGCAGCCGACTTTTACGGATTCGCACATGTCCACGCCCAAACACGCCAAAGTCCTGATTCTCGGTTCCGGCCCCGCCGGCTACACGGCTGCCGTCTACGCGGCACGTGCCAACCTGTCCCCGGTGCTGATCACCGGCATCGCGCAGGGCGGCCAGCTGATGACCACGACCGACGTCGAAAACTGGCCGGCCGACGCGAAAGGCGTGCAGGGTCCGGAGCTGATGGCGCGCTTCCTCGAGCACGCCGAGCGCTTCAACACCGAAATCGTGTTCGACCACATCCACACCGCGAAGCTGCACGAGCAGCCGATCCGCCTGATCGGCGACTCGGGCGAATACACGTGCGACTCGCTGATCATCGCGACCGGCGCGTCCGCGCAGTATCTCGGCCTGCCGTCCGAAGAACACTTCATGGGCAAGGGCGTGTCGGCCTGCGCGACCTGCGACGGCTTCTTCTATCGCGGCCAGGAAGTCGCGGTGATCGGCGGCGGCAACACGGCCGTCGAGGAAGCGCTCTACCTGACGGGCATCGCGAAGAAGGTCACGGTGATCCATCGCCGTGACAAGTTCCGCGCGGAGCCGATCCTGATCGACCGCCTGCTGGAAAAGGAAAAGGAAGGCGCCGTCGTGATCAAGTGGGATCACGTGCTCGACGAAGTGACCGGCGAGGATTCGGGCGTCACGGGCCTGCGCATCAAGAACGTGAAGACCGGTGCGACGGAAGACCTCAGCGTGCAGGGCGTGTTCGTCGCGATCGGCCACAAGCCGAACACCGACCTGTTCCAGGGCCAGCTCGAGATGAAGGACGGCTACATCCTGACGAAGAGCGGCCTGCACGGCAACGCGACGTCGACGAGCGTGCCGGGCGTGTTCGCCGCCGGCGACGTGCAGGACAACGTGTACCGCCAGGCAATCACCAGCGCGGGCACGGGCTGCATGGCCGCGCTCGACGCGCAGCGCTACCTCGAAAGCCTGCACGACAAGAAGTAAGCCGCGAGACCGCTCGCGCCGGGCGCTACAATGGCGTCCGCTGCCGCGAAGCGGGCTCGACCGGAAAGCCGCTGCCGCCGTGCAGCGGCTTTTTTTTGCCCGCGCGCCCGAACGCGCCTGCCCTGCGTACCGAATCATGGCGAAGAACCAGCCCCATCCGAGCGATCCCGCGAAGCGGCAGATCGCCGCCCGTCCCGCGAACCCCGCGCCCGTCGTGCCGGCGCCCGCGCCCGATCCCGCCGCATTGCGCGGCCAGGGGCTCGCGGGCCTCGGCGCGTTGCGCAAGTCGCTGCAAGGCGAAGCCGATCGCCGCGAACGCCAACGCGTCGAAACGGCCAAGGCCGAGCGCAAGGCGGAAGCCGACGCGAACCTGTTCCGCAACGAGATCGGCGCGATCCAGCCGCTCAATGCCCCGCCGCGCGCGGCCGCCGGCCGCACGCCGCCCGACCCGGTGCCGAAGCAGACGCAGCGCGACGAGGAAGCCGTGCTGAACGCGACGCTGTCCGACGAATTCGATCCCGAGACGCTGCTCGACAGCGACGACTCGCTGTATTACCACCGCCCCGGCATCAGCCGCGACGTCGTGCGCAAGCTGAGGAGCGGCGCGTGGATCGTGCAGGCGCAGATCGACCTGCACGGGATGCGGCGCGACGAGGCGCGCGACGCGCTCGCCGAATTCATCCGCGAAGCCGGCAAGAAAGGGTTGCGCTGCCTGCGCGTGATTCACGGCAAGGGGCTCGGCTCGATCGGCAAGGAACCCGTGCTGAAGGGCAAGGTGCGCGCGTGGCTCGTGCAGAAGGAGGAAGTGATCGCGTTCTGCGAGGCGCGCGGCCACGACGGCGGCGCGGGCGCGGTGCTGGTCCTGCTGCAGCCGTTCGCGGCACCCGCCGACCGGGGGCCGCGTGCCGCATCCTAGGCTGACGCTCGCGATCGCGATACTGGAGGCGATCGCCACGCTGGCCTTTGCGATCTCGGGCTTCATCGAGGCGCGCAAGAACCGTCTCGATTCGGTCGGCACGTTCGTCGTCGCGCTCGCCACCGCGTTCGGCGGCGGCACGCTGCGCGACATCCTGCTCGAGCGCCGGCCGTTCTACTGGGTCGTGCACGACGACTACGTGATCGCGATCTTCGTGCTCGCGCTGTTCGCGCCGTTCGTGCTGCGCATGCTGTCGCGGCTGTCGGCCGAGCGGCTGCTGCTCGTCGCCGATGCGATCGGGCTCGGGATCTTCAGCATCTCGGGCACGGCGATCGCGCTCGATGCCGAGATGCCGCGCTTCATCGCGGTGATGATGGGCGTGATTACCGGCGTGGTCGGCGGGATCATCCGCGACGTGCTGTGCAACGACATCCCGCTGATCCTGCGCGATTCGCGGCCGTACGCGACCTGCGCGTTCGTCGGCTGCTGGTTCTACCTGCTGCTCGTGTGGCTGCAGTTCGATTCCGTGTACAGCGTGCTGCTCGCGACCGGATTCATCCTCGTCGCTCGGCTCGCGACCTTCAAGTTCGACGTGCGGCTGCCGCACTGAGCGGCTCGATCCACCGCAGCGCCCCATCTCGGCAGTCCACCGCTTAACTTCGCTCGAGGCGAATCCCCCATGCGGCGTCGAGAACATTAGGTCGTTTCGCGCCTTCGAACGCATCAACAGCCCTCACGATGTCACCTCTCACTGATCAAATGTAACGCGACGACTCCAGGCGGAAATCTCAAAATAAACTGGTTGCAAACATCCGTCGATTGCGCAACACTGCGAAAGCAATTCGTAATAAACGTTTATCGATTAGTTATCCAAATAAATTTGAAGGAGAAATATCGGATGAGGGAATTGACCATCAGGGAACTGGATCTCGTTTCTGGCGCCACTTGGGCAGGTGATATCGCCATGAGTGCGGCAACCGGCTGGGCAGGTGCTGTCGCAGGCTTTGGCATCGGCGGCGTGATCGGGGGCCCCGTAGGCGGCATGGTCGGCGGCGCGATCGGTTTTGGAATCGGAGTGGCTGCGGGCGCAGGTTTCTCTGCAAGCGGCGGCACATTCGGACGTGAACCAGCTGGCACGGACTACTCGGGCTGCAACTACCATTAAAATGCCAGACGCTTCACGACACTAAAATACCCGGAAGGAAACTTCGTGAGCATTCAATTTTCCGTTGAACCCTCGATATTCGAGAGTCAATATCAAGAAAAGAAGCCCCTCCTTATGAGGGGGGCAGCTTCGACCAAGAATTTCTCCTGGAGAGATGCAAACGAAATTCTTGCAAGAAGCGATGCCTCCTCGAAGGATTTCAAAATTTCATATAATGGAATCCGTCCAAAGCATGAGTACGTCGAGAGCTATCTGGACGTCGGAACGCTACGGCATCGGTTGATCAAGCCTGTCGTATATGACTTCCTGCGCAAAGGCGCGACGTTGATCGCGAATAAAATTACCGATGAGCCGCTGATATATAAGTTCGCACGCGCTATCGCACAGTACACTGAACGGCGGATTGTAAGTAGCGCATATGCGGCGTTTGGGACGAAGGATTCCTATCGCTGTCATTGGGATACCCGCGATGTCTTTGCCATACAACTCATCGGACGTAAGCGCTGGATTCTATATGAACCGTCTTTAGAGCTACCTCTCTACACCCAACAAAGCAGAGACTACGAGCACCTACACCCCTGCCCCTCCGAAGCGTATATGGACACTGTCCTGGAGCCTGGTGACGTTTTGTACATTCCACGTGGATGGTGGCACAACCCGTTACCGCTCGGCGGTGGAACGTTCCATCTGGCTCTGGGTACCTTCCCAGCATATGCGATTGATTATCTGAGTTGGATCGTGGCCCAAATGCAGGATTTTCTATCTGCTAGAAAGGCACTTATCGGTGGGGAGCAAGATAGTGACTTGATGGGCACCCTCGCAAAGGACTTGAACTCTTTGATCATGGACCCCAAAACATACGCAAGATTCATCGACGAATTCATTGGAGCAACTCGAATTGAGACCCCACTTGCAATAGATATTTTTGGCAATGGTCAAATTGATGTGATAAGCGACCAAACACCTTTGCGAATTGCAACGCAGGCACCATACCACGGTCTTGCCGACCACTACATTATAGCAAACGGAACCAAGGTTAGCCTCAGCACACAAAGTATTCCATTGATTACAACGATCATCGAAAATCCAGGAATCTTAATGAATGATTTAAAATTCCGCCACCCCGAGCTCGACGGGAATCAAATCGCAAAATTAATAACCGACCTCTGTCACCAGGATATTATTGAGATAGCCCACTCGTGACGCGACACGTCAAATTTTCACCGGACACCAATTCAGCCATTTCTCAAGGCCACGACCATTCGATCTCGTTCCGCCCGACACTTCCGAAAATACTTACTTACACCCGAAAACGGCGATGAAAACAATCCCATTCCTGTTCATCCTTCGAATGATTGTTCCAGAGCTGAAATCCACTTCCGAAAATGAAATTCATTCCGTTATCGATAGCGCAAAACTAACCTCGAAAGATCACACAAAGAAACGCTACCGGCAATGCTTCGTTGCGTCCATTTTTGTTCCATTCCTTGTGCTGTTCCCCATCTTCTTTTCACTCAACCTGTTCTCTGCAGGACATAGAATGCTGTTCGTACCGATTCTAAGCGCTGCCTCGGTCTACCTGAGCTTACTCATGCTCTCCGTTCTAGGCTCCGTTATATTTGCCCCCGATGTTCGTAGGAAACTGAAATCCAACCGTCGCTTTCGTCAGGTCGATTGACGTCGTTTCATCAACTCGTGACGCTATTTTTTGCCTAGTGACCGAGGATCTGGCGAAACTCTCTCATCACGCCCGTGGAAGGTACAAGGTGGGGAAACGAGATGTTTTTTCGCACTTATGAAAATTCGGAGCGCGTTCGCCGACGCCCGGAAGTTGCGCGTATCGGCAGTGAGTACCGGCATCGCCCGCCGAAAACGCAAAGGGCCGTCAGAGATATGACGGCCCTTTGCTTTCTCGGTGAGACGTGCGACGTCACGCGATCCGCTCTTCCGAAGCCGGATCGAACAGCACGGCCTTCGACACGTCGAACAGCAGCGACTGCGTCTGCCCCGGCTGCGGGTTCGCGGCCGGATGCACGCGGCTCACGATCCGCTTGCCGTTCACCTGCGCGAACACGTGCGTGTCCGGCCCGGTCGGCTCGGTCACGTCGACGCGCACGTCGATCGGCTGCAGCTTCGACGCCTCGCCGTGGTGGGCGTTGCGCGCATCGGTGATGCGCTCCGGACGCAGCCCGAGGATCACCTCGCGGCCGACGTGGCCGTTCATCCGCTTCGCGTCGAACGGCAGGTTCAGCGCGCTGCGCGCGAGGCCCGTGTCGATCTCGAGCGCGATCCCGCTGCCCTGCTCGACCAGCTTGCCGTTGATGAAGTTCATCGGCGGCGCGCCGATGAAGCCCGCGACGAACAGGTTCGACGGCGAATCGTAGATCTCCTGCGGCGCGCCGAACTGCTGGACCACGCCGTCCTTCATCACAGCGATCCGGTCGCCGAGCGTCATCGCCTCGATCTGGTCGTGCGTCACGTAGACGATCGTCGTGCCGAGGCGCTGGTGCAGCAGCTTGATTTCCGCGCGCATCTCGATGCGCAGCTTCGCGTCGAGGTTCGACAGCGGCTCGTCGAACAGGAACAGCGACGGATCGCGGGCGAGCGCGCGGCCCATCGCGACACGCTGGCGCTGGCCGCCGGACAGCTGGCCCGGCTTGCGGTCGAGCAGGTGCTGGATCTGCAGCATCTGCGACACGCGGTCGACGATCTGCTGCTGTTCGCTCTTCGGCACCTTGCGGATGTTCAGGCCGAACGAGATGTTCTCGCGCACCGTCATCGACGGGTACAGCGCGTACGACTGGAACACCATCGCGATGTCGCGATCCTTCGGCGACAGGTCGTTGACGACCTTGCCGTCGATGCAGATCTCGCCGCTCGTGACCGTCTCGAGCCCGGCGATCATGTTGAGCAGCGTCGATTTCCCGCAGCCCGAACCGCCGACCAGGATCAGGAACTGTCCGTCCTCGATCTCGATGTCGACACCCTTCAGGACCGGCACCCCGTTCGGGTAGGTCTTGTACACGTCACGGATGGAAAGGCTTGCCATGCTGTGAATCCTCTGTCTCGTCTCGCGCGGCGCACTCGGGCGCCGCGTCGGGTTCGTTTCGATGCGCCGCGCGTGGTGCGCGGCCGGTTCGTCGTATCGGATAAAGCCGCGCCTACCCCTTCACCGCGCCCGCCGTCAGCCCGCGCACGAAGTAGCGGCCGGCGACGATGTAGACGAGCAGCGTCGGCAGCGCGGCGATGATCGCGCCGGCCATGTCGACGTTGTATTCCTTCACGCCCGTCGACGTGTTGACGAGGTTGTTCAGCGCAACCGTGATCGGCATCGAATCGACGCCGGAGAACACGATCCCGAACAGGAAGTCGTTCCAGATCTGCGTGAACTGCCAGATCAGGCACACCATGAAGATCGGCAGCGACACCGGCAGCAGGATCTTCGTGAAGATCGTGAAGAAACCCGCGCCGTCGATGCGCGCGGCCTTCACCAGCTCGGCCGGCACGCTCACGTAGAAGTTGCGGAAGAACATCGTCGTGAACGCGATCCCGTACACGACGTGCACGAACACGAGGCCCGGAATCGTGTTCGCGAGGCCCAGCATCCCCTGCAGGCGCGCCATCGGCAGCAGGATCACCTGGAACGGGATGAAGCAGCCGACCAGCATCATCGTGAACAGCGCGTCGGCGCCGCGAAAGCGCCAGTGCGTGAGCACGTAGCCGTTGAACGCGCCGATCAGCGACGAGATCAGCACGGCCGGGATCACCATCTGCAGCGAGTTCAGGAAGAACGGTTTCATGCCGTCGCAGCGCACGCCGGTACAGGCGCCGCTCCACGCCTTCACCCACGGGTCGACGGTCCACGTGGTGGGCGGCGTCAAGAGGTTGCCGGTGCGCAGCTGGTCGAGGTCCTTGAACGACGTCGACAGCATCACGTAGATCGGGAACAGGAAATACAGCGCGAACAGGATCAGTGCCGCGTAGATCACTGCCCGGCTGATCGTCATCTTAGGCTGCATTGCGGGTGCTCCTCGATTCCATATACATCAGCGGCACCAGCACCGCCACCACGGTCGCGAGCATCATCACCGAGGATGCCGCGCCGAGCCCGAGCTGGCCGCGGTTGAACGAAAACGTGTACATGAACATGGCCGGCAGCGACGACGACGTGCCCGGCCCGCCCGCCGTCAGCGCGACGACGAGGTCGAAGGTCTTGATCGTGATGTGGCAGAGGATCAGCAGCACCGAGAAGAACACCGGGCGCATGCTCGGGATCACGATCTTGCGGTAAATGGTGGGCAGCGTCGCGCCATCGACCTGCGCGGCCTTGAAGATCTCGGCGTCGACGCCGCGCAGCCCCGCGAGGAACAGCGCCATCACGAAGCCGGTCGACTGCCACACGGCCGCGATCACCACGCAGAAGATCGCCTTGTCCGGATCGTCGAGCCAGCCGAACGAGAAGCTCGTCCAGCCCCAGTCGTGCATCACCTTCTCGAGGCCGAGGCCCGGGTTCAGGATCCACTGCCATGCGGTGCCCGTGACGATGAACGACAGCGCCATCGGGTACAGGAAGATCGCGCGCAGCGCGCCTTCGTTGCGGATCCGCTGGTCGAGCAGGATCGCGAGGAACAGGCCGAGCCCCACGCAGATCGCGATGAACGGAATCCCGAACCAGCCGAGGTTCGCGGCGGAGGTCCACCACACGTCGTTCTGGAACAGGTCCGTGTAACGGCCGAAGCCGTCGAATTCGTAGTTGGGCAACAGCCGCGAGCGGGTCAGCGACAGATAGCCGGTAATCAGGATGAAGCCGTAGATGAACACCACGGCGATCGCGACGCTCGGCGCGAGCACGAGCTTCGGGATCCAGCGATCGGCGAAGGCCGACATCGGCGACGTACGCCGTGCGGCGGCAGCGCCGGATCCGTTTCCGCTAAGAGGGGCAGCCACTTGATTCGACTCCTGGAACGAGGGCGACGCAGGCCGTGCCGGCGCCGGGTACGACACGGGCCCGCGGGCGAGCCCGTTTGCTGCACATGCAAAAACGCCCGGCCGATGAAGCGTTTCCGGCCGGGCGCCTGGCGCGCGTTACTTGACCTTCGCGGCCTTCGCGAGCGCGGCGACCGCGCTCTTCGAATCCTGCTGCGAGTTCATGAACTTCGTCACGACGTCGGTGATCGCGCCGGCGGTCGCATCGCTCTGCGCCATGCCGTGTGCGAGCGACGGCACGAAGCCGCCCGACTTGATCGCGGTCTGCTCGTCGGCGTACGACTTCTTCGCGCAATCGTCGAACTTGTCCATCTTCACGCCGAGACGCACGGGCACCGAGCCCTTCAGCAGGCTGAACTGCTCCTGGAAGTCCGGCGTCATGATCGTCTTCGCGAGTGCGAGCTGGCCCGGCGTCGCGTTCTTCTCGCCCTTCTGCTGGAAGAACACGAACGAGTCGACGTTGAACGTGTACGAATTCGCGGTGCCCGGCACCGGCGCGCAGACGTAGTCCTTGCCCGCCTTCTTGCCGGCGTTCTCGAACTCGCCCTTCGCCCAGTCGCCCATGAACTGCATGCCGGCCTTGCCGTTGATGACCATCGCGGTCGCGAGGTTCCAGTCGCGGCCGTTACGGCCGGTATCGAAGTAACCCTGGATCTTGCGCACCGTGTCGAACACGGACAGCATCTGCGGCGACGTCAACGTCGCCTGGTCGAGGTCGACCAGCGCCTTCTTGTAGAACGCCGGGCCCTGCGACAGCACGACGTCTTCCCACAGCGTCAGGTCCTGCCACGGCTGGCCGCCCATCGCGACCGGCTGGATACCCGCGGCCTTCAGCTTGTCGGCCACCGCGAAGAATTCAGGCCAGGTGGTCGGCACCTTCGCGCCGACCTTGTCGAGCGCGGCCTTGTTGATGTACAGCCAGTTCACGCGGTGCACCGAGAACGGCGCCGCGACGGTGTGGCCCTTGTACTTGATGATCTTGTCGATTTCCGGCGGCAGGTTCTGCTTCCAGTCGCCGGCAGCGGAATCGATGTTGACGAGCACGCCCTGGTCGGCCCAGTCCTGGATCAGCGGGCCCTTGATCTGCGCGGCCGACGGTGCGTCGCCGCTGATCACCTTGGTCTTCAGCGCGGTCATTGCCGCTGCGCCCGCGCCGCCCGCGACCGCGAAGTCCTTCCACACGTAGCCCTGCTTCTGCACGTCGTCCTTCAGCACGCCGACGGCCTTCGACTCGCCGCCCGAGGTCCACCAGTGCAGCACCGTTACATTCTCGGCTGCCTGCGCCGCCACGGCGCCAGCCATCAGACCTGCCGCGCAGAGCGCGCCCATGATCGAGCGAACTTTCATTACTTATCTCCTCCAGACTGAATCAACTCGTGAGGTTCCCTGACCGGGAACCGGCTTCTTGATAAACGACGGGGAAATCGAGCCGCGGGACGCATGCAGCGTACGGGGCCGATGACCGGCCGGGCTCTTACAGAAAGCGTGAATCGAGATTCAACGGCGTGTCTCCTCTTTGTGTTTCTGGCCCGCCGCGATGCTGCGGCGCGAGCCCGGGGCTAACGGCGCGCGGACGATGCGCGCCGTCAATGTCCGATAACATTCGGCACAAGGCGTTCCCGAAGGCGAAGCTCGCGCAGTTCATCGACCGCACTTCTTTTTTTCTTCACCCAGGTGCTACCCCTTGCGGCGGATTGTAGTTAAACTACAATTCAGTGTCAAAAATATTTTTATCGCACTACGGATCGCTTCCCAGCACCCCCAACACGGCGGAGACACATGCATACCGATTCCAGCTTTACCTTCGTACTTTTCGGCGGCACCGGCGATCTGTCGATGCGCAAGATCCTGCCCGCGCTGTTCGAAGCGCACCGTGCGAACATGCTGGCGGAGAGCGGCCGGATCGTCGCCGTGGCGCGTCACGAATCGGATCGTGCGGGTTATCTCGAATGGGTCGACACGCACGTGAAGCCGCACGCGGAGAAAGCCGCCGGCAAGGCGCTCGACGAAACCGCGTGGAAGTCCTTCCTCGATCGCATCGAGTATGTAAAGCTCGACCTCGGCCGTGCGGAAGACTACGTCGTGCTGCGCGACGCGATCGCATCGCTGCCCGGCATCCGCGTGTTCTATCTCGCGACGGGCCCGTCGCTGTTCGTGCCGATCTGCAAGGCGCTCGCGTCGGTCGGCCTGAACGAAGGCTCGCGCATCGTGCTCGAGAAGCCGCTCGGCTACGACCTGAAGTCGTCGAATGCGATCAACGACGCGGTCGGCGAGATCTTCGCGGAAGGCCAGATCTACCGGATCGACCACTACCTCGGCAAGGAGCCGGTACAGAACCTGCTCGCGCTACGTTTCGGCAATGCGCTGTTCGAGCCGCTGTGGCGCCGCGAATGGGTCGAGAGCATCCAGATCACGATCGCGGAAGAGCTCGGCGTCGAGGCGCGCGGCGATTTCTACGACAATACGGGCGCGCTGCGCGACATGGTGCAGAACCACCTGCTGCAGCTGCTGTCGATCGTCGCGATGGAGCCGCCGCATTCGATGGATTCGGATTCGGTGCGCGACGAGAAGCTGCGCGTGCTGCGCGCGCTGAAGCCGATCGATCCGCGCGACATCGGCAAGGTTGCCGTGCGCGGCCAGTATCATGCGGGCGTGATCAAGGGCGCGCAGGTGCCGGCCTACGCGACCGAGCCAGGCGTGAAGCCCGACAGCCAGACCGAAACCTTCGTCGCGCTGAAGGTCGAGATCGAGAACTGGCGCTGGGCCGGCGTGCCGTTCTTCCTGCGCACCGGCAAGCGGCTGGCCGACCGCGTCGCGGAGATCGTCGTCAATTTCCGCCCGGTGCCGCACTCGGCGCTGGGGCCGACCGCGCTGCGCCCCGGTGCGAACCGTCTCGTGATCCGGCTGCAGCCGAACGAGACGATTCGCCTGTACTGCCTCGCCAAGCAGCCGGGCGAAGGGATGAACCTCGCGAGCGTGCACCTCGACCTCGCGTTCGACCAGTTCTTCAAGGAAGGGCAGATGGAGGCGTACCAGCGCCTGCTGCTCGACGTGATCAACGGCCGGCTCGCGCTGTTCGTTCGTCGCGACGAACAGGAAGCCGCCTGGCAGTGGGTCGAGCCGATCCTGAACGAATGGGCACGCACGCTGAAACCGCCGAAGCCGTATGCGGCGGGTACATGGGGGCCGGCCGCGTCGAGCGCGATGCTCGCGCAGCACGACACCTGCTGGCTCGAAGAAGAAAACTGATACAAACCGTTGCCGCGTACGCCACCGTACATCACGATTCGTACGATTTGAACAGACAAAGCAGTCCGGAGGAGATGTGATCGAGATCCACGCTTTCGACACCCAGGAAGCGCAAAGCGAAGCGCTCGCGCGCGCCGTCGGCGATGCGCTGCGCGCCGCGCTCGCCGGCCCCGCGCGCCCGACGCTCGCGGTGTCCGGCGGCACGAGCCCGCGCCCGTTCCTGCACACGCTGTCGCACGCGGCGCTCGACTGGGCCGGCGTAGACGTCACGCTGGTCGACGACCGCTGGGTGCCGGACGACGACGCGGCCAGCAACGCGCAACTCGTGCGCGACACGCTGCTGCAACACGCAGCGGCCCCTGCCCGCTTCCTGCCGCTCGTCGACACGCGCAGCACGCTCGATGCGCACGTCGCCGCGCTCAACGCGAACGCTGACTACCGCGTGCCGACCGTCGCGGTGCTCGGCATGGGCGAGGACGGCCACACCGCGTCGATCTTCGCCGACGCGCCCGAATGGGATCACGCGATCACGACACCCGAGCGGTTCGTCGCCGTGCATCCGGGCGCCGCGCCCCATGCACGCGTGAGCTATTCGCTCGATGCGCTGAAGCGCGTCGACCGGCTGTTCCTGCTGATCGCGGGCGCCCGCAAGCGCGACGTGCTCGACGCCGCGGCCGCATCGCTGCAGAAGAACGCGATTTCCCAACTGGCCAACGACAAGGGGACCCAGCTCGATGTCTACTGGTGCGCAAAGTAAGGCCGTTGTCGCGGGCCAGCATGCCGACGGCCCGCGCCTGCTCGCGGACGTCGGCGGCACCAACGCGCGTTTCGCGCTGGAAACCGGCCCAGGCGAGATCACGCAGATCCGCGTCTATCCCGGCGCCGACTATCCGACGATCACCGACGCGATCCGCAAGTATCTGAAGGACGTGAAGATCAACCGCGTGAACCATGCGGCGATTGCGATCGCGAACCCGGTCGACGGCGACCAGGTCACGATGACCAACCACGACTGGAGCTTCTCGATCGAGGCGACGCGCCGCGCGCTCGGCTTCGACACGCTGCTCGTCGTCAACGATTTCACCGCGCTCGCGATGGCGCTGCCGGGCCTGACCGACGCGCAGCGCGTGCAGGTCGGCGGCGGCGCGCGCCGCCAGAACAGCGTGATCGGGCTGCTCGGGCCCGGTACCGGGCTCGGCGTGTCGGGGCTGATTCCGGCCGACGATCGCTGGATCGCGCTCGGCAGCGAGGGCGGCCACGCGTCGTTCGCGCCGCAGGACGAGCGCGAGGATCTGGTGCTGCAGTACGCGCGCAAGAAGTTTCCGCACGTGTCGTTCGAACGCGTGTGTGCGGGCCCCGGCATGGAGATCATCTATCGCGCGCTCGCCGCGCGCGACAAGAAACGCGTCGCCGCGACCGTCGACACGGTCGAGATCGTCGAGCGCGCGCATGCGGGCGACGCGCTCGCGCTCGAGACGGTCGAATGTTTCTGCGGGATTCTCGGCGCGTTCGCGGGCAGCGTCGCGCTGACGCTCGGCGCGCTCGGCGGCGTGTACATCGGCGGCGGCGTCGCGCTGAAGCTCGGCGAGCTGTTCACGCGCTCGTCGTTCCGCGCGCGCTTCGAGGCGAAGGGCCGCTTCACGCACTATCTCGAGAACATCCCGACCTACCTGATCACCGCCGAATACCCGGCGTTCCTCGGCGTATCCGCGATCCTCGCGGAGCAGTTGTCGAACCGCTCGGGTGGTGCGTCGTCGGCCGTGTTCGAACGGATCCGCCAGATGCGCGACGCACTGACGCCGGCCGAGCGCCGCGTCGCCGATCTCGCGCTGAACCATCCGCGCTCGATCATCAACGACCCGATCGTCGACATCGCGCGCAAGGCCGACGTGAGCCAGCCGACGGTGATCCGCTTCTGCCGCTCGCTCGGCTGCCAGGGCTTGTCGGACTTCAAGCTGAAGCTCGCCACCGGCCTCACCGGCACGATCCCGATGAGCCACAGCCAGGTGCATCTCGGCGACACGGCCACCGACTTCGGCGCGAAGGTGCTCGACAACACGGTGTCGGCGATCCTGCAGCTGCGCGAGCACCTGAACTTCGAGCACGTCGAGAACGCGATCGAGATCCTGAACGGCGCGCGGCGCATCGAGTTCTACGGGCTCGGCAACTCGAACATCGTCGCGCAGGACGCGCACTACAAGTTCTTCCGCTTCGGAATCCCGACGATCGCGTACGGCGACCTGTACATGCAGGCCGCATCGGCCGCGCTGCTCGGCAAGGGCGACGTGATCGTCGCGGTGTCGAAGTCGGGACGCGCGCCCGAGCTGCTGCGCGTGCTCGACGTCGCGATGCAGGCCGGCGCGAAGGTGATCGCGATCACGTCGAGCAACACGCCGCTCGCGAAGCGCGCGACCGTCGCGCTCGAAACCGACCACATCGAGATGCGCGAATCGCAGCTGTCGATGATCTCGCGGATCCTGCATCTGCTGATGATCGACATCCTCGCGGTCGGCGTCGCGATCCGTCGCGCATCGACCAACGGTGAGTTGCCGGAGGCCGTCGCGCAGGCGCGCGCGCGGGCGAGCGACGACGAAACGGCCGACGTGCTCGACTGGTTGAGCCACGGCGCGTCGCCGGCGGCGAAGGACGTCGCGCGGGACTGACGCTTCGGCGAAACACCGTCGATCCACGACACCCCGAACGCTGGATTCAAGCCCGGCGTTCGGGGTGTTTTGCATGAGCGGCACCAGCGCAAACAACAGCGGCGCGACAGGCATCGACGATGCCTTCTGCCGAGGGCGCGCGTGACGTCATACGTTCGTACATCCCCACACTTCGATCTGGAACGGAACCCCGACGCGGGCAAATCGCTGGTCAATCGTTTTCTTGCTCGCGACTATCGCAATCCGGTCGTCGAATCCGAAATCAAGGGCGTGCGGTTTGATTTTCTGAAATGCCTGGATCTGTATCACAGTCGGGAACTCGATGCGCAGGTCAAACGGTTCGTGATCAACCCGAAGCGCAGCTATCGACTCGACAATCGCTCGTCAGACCGTTCAAAGTGATGCAGAGGTGGAAAGTTCAAACCCGTCGACCGCCCTCCTCCGCCAGTTCCGCCCCGCCGCTCAAGCGCCCGCCTTCACCGGCCGTCCGTGCCAGCGCAGCACCAGATAGCGCCCGGCGAAACACAGCACGCCGGTGACGCCGATCGTCACGCCCATCGCGAACGGCGTGCCGTCCGCGAGTGCGCCGATCGCGACGCTCGCCAGCGCGCCGAGCGCAAGCTGCATCGCGCCGAACACCGCCGCCGACGCGCCCGCGTTGTGCGGATAACGATGCATGAGGTCGGTCGTGCAGTTCGCGGACAGGATCCCGACCACGCCGACGACGAAGAACAGGCACACGACGATCGACCACAGCCCGCCCAACCCCGTCAGCGCGACGAACGCGACCGCGAGCGACGCGATGCAGCTCACGAGCGACGCGGCCGCGATGATGCGCAGCGAACCGACACGGCCGACGAGCCGCGTGTTCGTGAAGTTGCCGATCATGATGCCGACCACGTTCAGGCCGAACAGCAGCCCGTAGTGCTGCGGCGACACGTGGAAATACTCGATGTAGACGAACGGTGTCGCTGTGATGTACGAGAACATCGACGCGAACGCCATCCCGCCGCACAGCATGTGCCCCCATGCGACGGGATCGGACAGGATGCGCCCGTACGACGCGAACGACGCGAGCACGGCCGCGCTCTTGCGCCGCTCCTTCGGCCAGGTTTCGGGTACGCGCAGGTACGCGGTCGCCGCGCACACCGCGCCGAACACGGCCAGGACGACGAACACGCCGCGCCAGCCCGAGAAACGCAGGATCTGGCCGCCGATCAGCGGCGCGAGCAGCGGCCCGACCGCGGTGACGATCGCGACCATCGACAGCACCTTCGCCGCGTCGGTCGGCTCGTGCGCGTCGCGCGCGATCGCACGCGACAGCACCGACGCCGCGCCGGCACCGAGCGCCTGCAGGAAGCGCACGAGGATCAGCATGTCGATCGAGTTCGATACGAAGCAGCCGATGCTCGCGAGCGTAAATAGCGCGATGCCGCCGAGCAGCACGGGACGGCGGCCCCACGTGTCGGACAGCGGGCCGTACAGCAGCATGCCGACCGAAAAGCCGGCCATGAAGCTCGTCAGCGTGCGCTGCGCGGCGCCGGGGCTGACGGAGAAGCCGTCGGCGATCGACGGCAGGCTCGGCAGGTACATGTCGGTAGCGATCGGCCCGCAGGCGGCGAGCGCGCCGAGCAACAGGATCAGCCGGGCATCGGGCCGGCGCCGGACGACGTGAGACATGGGTATCCGGAATGAAGCGCCGCGCGCATCGGGGCGCGCGTGGTGGTGAAGACGGGAGACCGCGCCGCGAACGGCGCGCTCGGGCCCATGATTGTACGCGCAACTTTTTTTCGTGCCGCCGGCCCGGCGCGCGACCGGCGGAAAAACACCGGCACGGTGCCCGCCGCGCGGGATCGCGAGCAGGGATTCGATTAAGCTTGCAGCGCCTCACTCCCCTATTGTCTGACCCATTCAATTCGACGCACGACCGAACCGATGACCGCTTTCCTGTTGATCTGGAGCCCCAAGAAATGGCCGTGGCCCGAACTGCCCGACGTCGCCGCGCGCGTGAAGGCCGGCGAGGCCGTGCATGACGTGTGGGGCTGCGGCTTCGCGCGCGGCATCCTGCCGGGCGACCGCGTGTTCCTGCACCGCGTCGCGAAGGAGCCCAAGGGCGTGTTCGGCTCCGGCTACGTGACGCGCGCGCCGTACGAGGTACCCGATCCGGCGACGAAGCGCGGCTACCGGCTGTGCATCGACTTCGTCTACGACTGGCTGGTCGACGCGCACCAGGACGTCGTGATCCCGCGCGACGCGCTGCGCGTGCATCCGTACTCGGTACAGACCTGGGATGCGCAAAGCTCCGGCACCGTGATCAAGCCGATGGTCGAAGGCCCGCTCGAGAAGCGCTGGGCCGCGCTGACCGGCAAGCGCAAACCGCCGCGATAACGGAAGCGGCCGCCGCGCCGCATCTGCCCCTCCTTTCCGGCCCCGGCCCGCGCAACCCCGCACGCGCCGAAAGGCCGCGGACCGCGCCGCGGGCCCGCCGCGCGCGTCTCCGGTACAATCGGACGATCGTTCCGCCCAGGCGCCGCGGCCCGTGCACAGGCCCCCGCGCCCTTCTCTCGCAGGTTTCGCTCATGTCCAACAATCAGATCCTCTTCGAACGCGCCCAGAAGACCATTCCCGGCGGCGTCAACTCGCCGGTGCGCGCATTCCGTTCGGTCGGCGGCACGCCGCGCTTCGTCGCGCGCGCGCAAGGCCCGTATTTCTGGGATGCCGATGGCAAGCAGTACATCGACTACATCGGCTCGTGGGGCCCGATGATCGTCGGCCACGTCCATCCGGAAGTGCTGTCGGCCGTGCAGAACGTGCTCGCCGACGGCTTCTCGTTCGGCGCGCCGACCGAAGCCGAGATCGAGATCGCCGAGGAAATCTGCAAGCTCGTGCCGTCGATCGAGCAGGTGCGGATGGTGTCGAGCGGCACCGAGGCCACGATGAGCGCGCTGCGCCTCGCGCGCGGCTTCACGGGCCGCAGCCGGATCGTCAAGTTCGAGGGCTGCTACCACGGCCACGCGGACAGCCTGCTCGTGAAGGCCGGCTCGGGCCTGCTGACGTTCGGCAACCCGACGTCGGCCGGCGTGCCCGCCGACATCGCGAAGCACACGACCGTCCTCGAATACAACAACGTCGCCGCGCTCGAGGAAGCGTTCGGCGCGTTCGGCGACGAGATCGCCGCCGTGATCGTCGAGCCGGTCGCGGGCAACATGAACCTCGTGCGCGGCACGCCGGAATTCCTCAACGCGCTGCGCGCGCTGTGCACGAAGCACGGCGCCGTGCTGATCTTCGACGAGGTGATGTGCGGGTTCCGCGTCGCGCTCGGCGGCGCGCAGGCGTACTACGGGATCACGGCCGACCTCACCTGCCTCGGCAAGGTGATCGGCGGCGGGATGCCGGCTGCCGCGTTCGGCGGCCGCCGCGACATCATGGCCCACCTCGCGCCGCTCGGCGGCGTCTACCAGGCCGGCACGCTGTCGGGCAACCCGATCGCGGTCGCCGCAGGGCTGAAGACGCTGCAGTTGATCCAGGCGCCCGGCTTCTACGATGCGCTCACCGCGCAGACGAAGCGTCTCGCCGACGGCCTCGCGGCCGAAGCGCGTGCGGCCGGCGTGCCGTTCGCGGCCGACTCGATCGGCGCGATGTTCGGCCTCTACTTCGCCGAACGCGTGCCGACCAGCTTCGCCGAAGTCACGAAGAGCGACACCGAGCGCTTCAACCGCTTCTTCCACCTGATGCTCGACGAAGGCGTGTATTTCGCGCCGTCCGCGTACGAGGCCGGCTTCGTGTCGAGCACGCACGACGACGCGGTGATCGACGCGACGCTCGCGGCCGCGCGCCGCGCCTTCACGGCACTCGCTGCCTGACCCGGGGCCGCGCGCATGTTCTCGGATATCGATTTCGCCCACATGCAGCGTGCGCTCGCGCTCGCCGCGCGCGGCATGTATACGACGGCACCGAACCCGCGTGTCGGCTGCGTGATCGTCAAGGACGGCGACGTGATCGGCGAAGGCTTCACGCAACCGGCCGGCCAGGATCACGCGGAGGTCCAGGCACTGAAGGACGCGCGCGCACGCGGCCACGACGTCGCGGGCTCGACTGTCTACGTCACGCTCGAACCGTGCAGCCATTTCGGCCGCACGCCGCCGTGCGCGAACGCGCTGATCGACGCGCGCGTCGCGAAGGTCGTCGCCGCGATGGAAGACCCGAACCCGCAGGTATCGGGGCGCGGCCTCGGGATGCTGCGCGATGCGGGCATCGACGTGCGCTGCGGGCTGCTCGCGCATGAAGCGGGCGAGCTGAACATCGGCTTCGTGTCGCGGATGACGCGCGGCCGCCCGTGGGTGCGGATGAAGACCGCCGCATCGCTCGACGGCCGCACCGCGCTGCCGTCCGGCGAAAGCCAGTGGATCACCGGCGAGGCCGCGCGCCTCGACGGGCACGCGTGGCGCGCGCGCGCCTGCGCGATCCTGACCGGCATCGGCACCGTGCGCGAGGACAACCCGCTGCTGACCGTGCGCGGGATCGACACGCCGCGCCAGCCGCAGCGCATCCTGGTCGACAGCCGCCTCGACCTGCCGCTCGACGCGCGACTGCTCGAAGGCGCTCCGCTGCTGATCTTCTGCGGCCGGCTCGATGCCGCCGGCGAAGTGCGGGCGAAGGTGCTGAAGGCGCGCGGCGCGGAAATCGTGCCGCTCGCGAATGCGCACGGCAAGGTCGACCTGCCCGCGATGCTGGCGGCGCTCGGCGCACGCGGCGTCAACGAGCTGCACGTCGAGGCCGGCCACAAGCTGAACGGCTCGCTGCTGCGCGAGCAGTGCGTCGACGAGTTGCTCGTCTATCTCGCACCGAGCCTGCTGGGCGCCGATGCGGCCGGCATGTTCGACCTCGCTGCGCCGGCGAGCCTCGATGCGCGCACGCGGCTGTCGTTCCATGGGGTCGAGCGGGTCGGCGACGATCTGCGGATCCTCGCGCGCTTCACGCCGACGGACGCCGCGCACTGAACGGGATCGTCGCGCCGCGCGAGCTCGGCCGCTATCTCGTGTACAAGGGGCGGTCAACGGCGTGAGCCTGACCGTCAACACGATCGACGATCGCGCGGACGGCTGCAAGTTCGCGATCAACCTGATTCCGTATACGGTCGAGGTCACGACACTGCGCCACGTGAAGGCCGGTGACAAGGTCGATCTCGAAGTCGACATGGTTGCGCGCCACGTCGAACGGATGCTGTCGACGTCGCAAGGCGTACATCAGGACTGATCACGCGGGCGGTTTCCGGCGTGGCGGCCGGTACGCTGCCGGCCGCCACGTTTCCTTGTCCTTCGCGCCGCCGCGCACCGGCAATCAGGCGTCTGCGTCCTCCCCTCCTGCCCGCGCCGAAATCGTCCCGAGCAACTGCCGCACATGCTCGCGTGCCGCGCGCCCGGCCCCCTTCCGCATCACGCGCGGCGATCGTGTCGAACACCCGCCGGGGTCCGGCGACATTCCCGCCCCGTCGTGCCCGACCACGGACACGGCCCTGCCGGCGGCCAGTGCGGCTGGGCCGGAACTCGTTTCCGACGCATCTTGTCTATCCGCTTCCACCGATGCGACGAGGAGCTTGCGTGACGGCCGTCCCTTCCGATCCTGCGCAATACCGCCGCTTCACCGTCGACGACCTGCTGTCGCTCGACAGCTTCCAGCGCGACTACGGTCGCACCTGCGCGCTGTCGCCGGACGGCGGCTCGATCTGCTTCGCCGTCGTCCGCCCGCTGGCCGATGGCCGTCGCTTCGACCGCGCGTATCTTGGCGGGCTCGACCGGGCCGAGCTGCACCTGTACGAATTCGCCGGCCGCACGCTGCGCCGGCTGGCCGGCGATGCGCGGGCCGGCCGCGCGTGCGGCTCGCCGTCGTGGTCGCCGGACGGAAGATGGATCGCGGCGGTCACGCTGTCGGCCGACGACGATGCAGTGCATGCCGTCCTGATCGACCCGGCGACCGGGGCCGCGATGCCGGTCACGACCGCGCGCAGCGTCGACCTGTCCCCGCTCGACCGCGACGGGCCGTTCACGTGGCTGCCCGATGGCCGCGTCGCGCTGCCGCTGCTTGCCGAACGGGCGACGCCCGTGATGGCGCATCTGCACCGCCGGCTGTTCGGGAACGCGCACGATGCATGGGCAGCCAACGCGCTCGGCCACCAACCGACGGCCGACGTGCTCGACAGCGCCGCGTTCGGCGATCCGCCCGCCGCATCCGCACCCGACTGGTGGGCGTTCGATCCCGCATCGGGCGCGTTGTCCGCGCTGTCGCCGCAAGCGTGCGCGCGGGCCGGGCTGACACGCGCGGCGGTCACGGACACGCCGCCGGACACGCGCGGCACGAACGACGCCGACGAACCGGCAGATCACGACGGCGTGCGCCGCGAACGCATATCGGCGGAACCGGAGCGCCGGTACGCGGCCGTCATAGAACACGGTCGCGACGCCACCCGGCTGACGGTTCGCCTGGCCGGTGCGCGCGACGCGACCGTGGTGTTCGAGACGAATCGCCAGCTGGCCGGCATCGCGACCGGTACGACGCACCGGCTTGCCTGCCGCGGCGCGGAGCCCGGCCGGCAGCGCTTCGTCGACGTCCTGCTGCCACCGGATTACGCGGGTGCGCCGGTACCCGCAGTCGTCTGGGTGTACCCGTACGAAAAGGTCGCGCCCCACCCGCACCTGTTCCACGAACCCGACTGCCCGCTGCCGTTCAACTTCCAGCTGTTCGCCGCACACGGCTTTGCGGTCGTCGACGTGAACATGCGGGGCGTGCTGGGCGAGGTGCCGGCGACGATGGCAGACAGGATGCTCGACGACGTCCACGCGGCGGTCGACGCCGCGGTCGATGCCGGATTCGTCGATCGCGGCCGGCTCCACCTGTACGGCCAGAGCCTGGGCGGCTGGGCCACGATGATGCTGCTCGCCCGTACGCCGATGTTCCGCTCGGGCATGTCGAGCGCCGGCATCAGCGATGCGGCCGCGCTCTACGCGTCGCTCGACGCACGCCTGCGTTACGAAACGGGCCACGACACCCGTCCCGAGCGTTTCGAGCTGCTCGGCAAGGTGCTGGCCGACAACAGCTGGAACATCGACGCGCCGCCGTCGATCCGCCCGGATGCCTATCACGCGATCAGCCCGGTGCTGCACGCGGCACGGATCACGACCCCGCTGCTGCTGATCCATGGCGACGCCGACTACGTGCCGCTGGAACAAAGCGAACGGATGTTCGCGGCGCTGACCCAGCTCAAGCGCGACGTGCGGCTGATCCGCTACTGGGGCGACGATCACGTGCCGCAATCGCCTGCCAATATCGCCGACCGGTACCGGCGGATGATCGACTGGCTGCAGCGCGCGTGACCGGCCGGCGCCGCGCACGCACCGGCCCGCCCGCCGGCGCCATCGGCCGAACGGCCAACGACGCGCACGGGTCATGCGGTCGCGCTAAGATGCGTCGACAGCGGTTTCGATACCGCAATGCACGACGCGCCGCGTAGCGGCCGCCCTCTTCCTCAAGGAGTCGTCCCCATGTCCATCTCGATGTACCAGGCTTCGCTGCCCGTGCTGATCCGCGGCCTGACCAATCTTCAGCACATTCTCGGCAAGGCGCAGGCGCATGCGGCCGAAAAGCAGATCGATCCGTCGGTGTTCGTCGGCGCCCGCCTGTACCCGGACATGCTGCCGCTCGTCCGCCAGGTCTATATTGCGACCGACACGGCCAAGGGCTGCGCCGCGCGCCTCGCCGGCGCCGAGATCCCGAGCTATCCGGACGTCGAGCAGACCTTCGACGAACTGCACGCACGCATCCAGAAGACGATCGACTACCTGAAAAGCTTCGACGCCGCGCAGATCGACGGCAGCGAGACGCGCCAGATCGTGCTGAAGATGCGCGTCGGCCCGATCGAGTTCACCGGCGAGTCGTACCTGCTGAATTTCGTGCTGCCCAATTTCTTCTTCCACGTGACGACCGCGTACGACATCCTGCGCCACAGCGGCGTCGAGCTCGGCAAGCTCGACTACCTGGGCGGGCGCGACCAGCACGCCTGACGCGCGGCCGGGCAAGGCCCGGCCCGCCACCGTCCGCACCGCGCGTGCAGGCATCGCGCGGCGGGCCGGCCG
>NZ_ASSI01000232.1:0-23870 GCF_000466765.1 Burkholderia sp. AU4i
ACCGGCGGGCTCGTCGGCGCGGCCGTCGGCGGCGGTGCGGGGGCGGCGCTGGGCGGCCACGTGTCGCGCAACAACTCGCGCTCCGACGATTACTACCGCGGCAACAAGCACAAGAAAAAGAAGCACCACAAGCACGACGACTGACCGGCGCTTTCCGGCGGCCTTCGATGGCGCCGGGTTAGCGTGCGCGAACGGCAACGGCGGCGCTCAGGCCGCCGTTCCGTTTTCGGTGATCAGCGCCCTGAGCACCAGGTCCGAGATCGTGCGATAGGCCGCGTCGAAATCGTCGCTCCCCAGTGCGCGCTTGCCGAGCACCAGCAGCATCTGCGACGCGAAATCCGCATACGACTGCGTCGCAGCCCAGATCAGGAAGAACAGGTGCTCGGCATCGACCTGCCGGACCTTGCCTTCGTCGATCCAGCGTTCGAGCACCCGGATGTCCTCCCGCAGCACCGGGATCAGTTGCTTGCGGATCTCCTTTCCGTAGGTCTTCGCGCCGCCGATGATCTCCAGTGCGAACACCCGCGATCCATGCGGGCGGTTCCGAGAAAATTCGAGCTTGGCGCGGATATAGGCCGACATCGCTTCCGCCGGCTCGCGCTCGGGCGCCGCGAACTCCCGCATCCTGCCGAGCCAGTCCCGCAGGACGTCGTCCAGCACGCGTCTGTAGAGCGCCAGCTTCGTCGGGAAGTAGTACATCAGGTTCTGCTTCGACAGGCCGGCCGCCGCCGCGATCGCCGCAACGGAACTCCCTTCGAATCCATACGTGGAAAACGATTCCTCGGCGGCGGCGAGAATGGCCGCCTCGAGGGTATCGCGCAGCGCTTCCCGCCGGCCGGGTGGCCGGGCGGGCGGCTCCGCGGTCGGCGCGGACGGGTTCATCGCTTGGTCCTCCACCGGCATATCGGGCCGGAGCCGCCGCGCGCTCAACGTGCGTTCGCTTCGGGATAGGTGATGAGTTCCGGCGCGCGCTGCATGATGACCTTCCCGCCGCGCAGCGACGTACGCACCCTGGCCTGCTTGCGAATCACTTCGTAATCGCTATCGGCGTCGAGGATCAGCAGATTGGCCGGCCGCCCGACGGCGAGGCCGTACCGGTCGCCGAGGGACATCGCGTTCGCGCTGTGCTCGGTGACGAAATCGAGGCACCGCTGCAGGTCTTCGTATCCGAGCATGTGGCACACGTGCAGGCCCACGTCGAGAATGCGCAGGATGTTGCCGTTGCCGACGGGATACCACGGGTCCTTGATCGAATCCTGCCCGAAGCACACGTTGATGCCGGCGCGATCGAGCTCCGCCACACGCGTGATGCCGCGCCGTTTCGGGTAGGTGTCGAAGCGTCCCTGCAGGTGGATGCTTTCGGTCGGACACGAGATGAAATGAATCTCCGAGCGCTTCAGCAGCCGGAACAGCTTCGAGCAATAAGCGTTGTCGTAGGAGCCCATCGCGGTCGTGTGGCTCGCGGTGACGCGCTTGCCCATCCCGCGTACCCGCGCTTCCTCGGCGAGCACTTCCAGGAAGCGTGATTGCGGATCGTCGGTTTCGTCGCAATGGACGTCGACGAGGCAGCCCTTGCGCTCCGCGAGATCCATCAGGAACTTGATGGAGCTCACGCCCTGGTCGCGCGTGTTCTCGAAATGCGGAATGCCGCCGACGACGTCGGCGCCCATGTCGATCGCGCGCTCCATCAACGCGCGGCCGTTGTCGAACGACTCGATGCCTTCCTGCGGAAACGCGACGATCTGCAGGTCGATGAGATCGCGTGCCTCTTCCCTGACTTCGACCATCGCCTTCAACGCGGCGAGCGTGGGATCGGTGACGTCCACGTGCGTGCGCACGTGCTGGATGCCGTTGTCGCGCAGCATCCCGATCGTCGTGTGCGCGCGGGCTTTCGTATCGTCGTGCGTGATCGTGGCCTTGCGCTGGCCCCATCGCTCGATGCCTTCGAACAGCGTGCCGCTCATGTTCCATTCGGGTTCGCCGGCGGTCAGCGTCGCATCGAGATGGATATGCGGCTCGACCAGCGGCGGGATGACGAGATTGCTGCCGGCATCGACGACGTCGTTCCCTTGCGGCGTCAGCGGCGACGGCTGGAGGTCGATCGCACGGATCGTGTCCGCATCGAGGTCGATCGTGAAGAGGCCGCTACGGCCGCGCAATCTGGCGTTGATGATCTTCATGTGGGTTCCTGTCGTTCGAGTGGGGCCGGAAGGGCGCGCAGCGGCATCATTCGCCCTGGACGGACGGCTCGCGCGAGAACGCGCGGGCAACCTGCAGCAGCACGATATACGCGGCGGCGGACGCCGCGATGCCGACGATCGGCGCGATCCACGGCGAGGTGTAGGCGAGTATCGCACCGATCGCATAGGCAGCCAGGCCGACCAGGTTGAAGCGCGGCAGGCGGGCGGTCGCAAGCGACGGGTAGGTGCCGCGATGGCGGTGCCAGTAGTCCGCCATGATCACGCCGCCGACGGGCGGAATGATCGAGCCGAGCAGCACGAGGAACGGAATCAGCAACTCGTACATCCCGCCGACCGCGAGCACGATGCCGATCGCCGCGCCCACGAGGACGAGCGTGCGGCGCCGTTCGGTGCGCAGCAGGTGGCAGCCGGCGGCCGCCACGTTGTACATCGTCGGCCCCTGGATGGTCCAGAGATTCAGGCACAGCATCACGACCGCCGCGATCGACAGGCCCTGCAGCATCATCACCTCGACGATGTCGGCCTGCTGATAGACGATCGCGCAGTACGCGCCCGCGACGATCATCAGGCCGTTGCCCGCGAAGAACCCGATCATGCTGGCCGACACGGCGCTGCGCGCGCTGCGGGCGAGGCGCGTCCAGTTGGTCGCCTGCGTGGCGCCGCTCGCGAAGGTGCCGATGACCATCGTCACCGCGGCCGAGAACTGCATCGGATGCGTCGGCATAACGTGCTTGAGGCCGGCCCACCCGCCGATATCGCGGGTGGCGATCCACATCGACGTCATCAGCAGCACGAACATCAACGGCACGGACACGCGCGACAGCACGTCCATGCCGCGATAGCCGATGATGGCCGTGATCGAGAAGCCGAAGCCGAACAGGATCATCAACGGCGTGGTCACCGACGCGGGCCAGCCGAGCAGCTTGACCAGCACGATGGCGACCGTCGCGGTGCCCCACGCGTACCAGCCGAGTTCCGCGAAGCCGAGCAGGAAATCGGACAGCTTGCTGCCGACTTCGCCGAAGCAGAAGCGCCCCATCAGCACCGCGTTCAGCCCGCTGCGCGCGGCGATCAGCGCAAGCGATGCCGTATAGGCGGCGAGCAGCAGGTTACCGATCACGGCGATCTGGATCATGCTGACGACATCGAAGGCGACGCCGATCTTGCCGCCGGCGAACATCGTCCCGGTGAAGAACGTGAAGCTCAGCAGCACCATCGTGATGGACAGGAAGCCGGTGCGTTTCTCGAGCGGGACTTCGCTCAGCGCGAATTCCCCGTGGTTCGACCCGGCAGTCGGGCGTGCATCCTGGTTCGTGGGCATCTCTTCTTCCGTGAGCGATCGGGTTGTGGGCCGAAGGAGGTTGCGGAGGCCCGTGCTCGGGCAGCGGACGGGCTGTTGCTGTTGCTGTTGATGTTTCAGCGCGTCATTCTCTCTGGCCAAAATTTTTACAAGCGTAAAAATTCGATGTGTGCGTGTGGTGGTCGCGAAGCGGCGGCCGGGAAAGGGGGGCGCGGTTGATCGTCCTGTCGAGATTCACTTACTTTCGACGTCGAATTGATGATGTGGCGACCTCCCTCCGCCGGAAAGTCTCCCTGCCCAGCAGCAGACAGCTCAGGCCGCCGCGACTGTCTGGCGAACAACTCCATATGAAAGCGCGACGTTGTCGGCGACGATTTCCGCCGTCGAGGCGGACAGCGTCCACCCTAGGTGGCCATGCCCCGTGTTGTAGAACACGCCCGGTCGCTTGCCCTGTCCCACCCGCGGCAACATGCTCGGCAGCATGAGCCGCAGTCCGGCCCACGGTACGACTCGCGCCGTCGATACCTCTGGGAAATTGCGGCGAACCCACGTGATCAGCGGTGCGACGCGATCAGCGCGAATGTCCTTCCTAAAACCGTTGTTTTCCGCGGTACCCGCCACGCGAAAGCGATCGTGCCCGAGACGGCTGGTGACGATTTTGGCCGCATCATCCAGCAATGACACCCACGGCGCGCCGTTCTGGCTCGCCTCGTCGTCAAGGTTGACGGTGATCGAGTAGCCCTTGACCGGATAGATGTTCACGTGGTCTCCGAACATCGACGAGAAACGCCGGCTATGCACACCGGCACACACCACCACCGCATCGACGATATCGGTCGACTGTTGCGCATCGCGGCGCGCGACGATCTGGACCCGACCGTCTGCAAGGGCATCTGCGCGAAGGATCTCGGTGTCGTAGGCGAAGCGCACACCGCGTCGCGTGCTCGAGTCGGCGAGCCCGCGTGTGAACTTGTGGATGTCACCGGTCGAATCGGACAGCGTGAAAAATCCGCCGTAGAACTGCCCCTGAATCGCTGGCTCGATCAGCTTCATTTCGCTCGGTGTCACCGGCCGTCGATCGAGACCGCCCTGATTCAACAGCACGTTGACCTTCGTCGCGGCGTCGAAACCTTTCTTGTCGGCGTAGATGTGAAGGATGCCGCGCTTCTCCAGATCGAAGTCGATCCCTTCCTGCTCGGCAATCGAGAATATGTATTCGCGCGCCACGATGGCAAGGTGAACCGTTTCGACGGTATTGCGCTCGTACTTTGGAATCTGCCGGAGGAATTCGCCGATCCAAGAATACTTATGCCAGGAAGGCATGGGGTTGAGTAGCAATGGTGCGTCCGAACTCGGCATCCATTTGATGCCGTTGAACACCGTCGCGGCGCTGTTCCAGACTTCAGCATTGCTTGCCGAGAGTTGACCACCGTTCGCGAATGACGTTTCCATCGCAGCGTAACGGTTACGCTCGAACACCGTCACGTCGAAGCCACGTTTGACCAGCGCATACGCGGTCGTCACGCCGGTGATACCGGCGCCGATTACAGCCACTTTTTTCATTGGACAGATCCAAACCATCGATGCAGCCAGAACTGCATGCCCCATCTGTCCATTTACCTGAGAGTTTCCTCCCCGCACACGCGAGGATCTCCTTCGGTGGACACTTAAACGTCGCTCTCCAGATGTTGACGTAGCACGGTTCGTTTGCCTGAGAGTTTCCGGGGCGGTTGCTCCGTCGGTGCCGTCGTGATGACGGTCTCTCCCGTGAGACGCTGCGAAAAGCGTTGCGCTGGCAGCATCGGTAGTCCGAGCACCAGTCTTATCGCGTATATCACTTTTTGAAGGAACCGGTCGAACCTCGCGTGCAATTTGGGAGTCGTTGGAGGTCCAACTCCGCGAGATCATCTCGGCGCGCGGCCATTTTGGCCGGTCCAGATTTCGTCGAGCACGCGTCTTGGGGTTAGCCGCACGTATAACTTCAACTTATAGAGTTAATAGACCATCCTACTTGTCGAGGCCTTTTCGTCGCTGAAGAATTTCCCCTGCATTGATACTTCTTCGGACGGACCATGACAACGCATATCGAGACAAAGCATCCTTTTGACAGCCTATCGCCTGCGACCTACCGCGCCTCCACTATCGTCTTCGACAAAATAGAAGATTTCGTTACCCGCAAGTCCAGGCAGCCCGATGGTTATAGCTATGGCACAACTGGCACACCCACTCATCGCCAACTGGAAGCGAGGATCGCTAAGCTCTCAAGCGCAGATCACTGCGTTCTAGCGCCTTCCGGTCAAGCCGCGCTTGTTGCAGCAGTTCTCACGTTCGCTCGCGCAGGTGATCATGTGCTTCTGTCCGAGGCGGCATATGGCGGACTCAAGAGCTTCGCGAGCGAATGGATGCATCGGCTTGGGATAGTTGTCGAAAGCTATCCCGCTGACGCTTCAGCGGCCGATATCGAGCCTTTGATCAGGCCAAGCACCACGATGATCTGCTTGGAGTCACCCGGCTCCATTACGATGGAAATGGCAGATGTCCCCGCCATCGCGGTTGTCGCGAAAGCGCGTGGGATTCTGACGATGATGGACAACACGTGGGCTAGTCCGCTCGCATACAAACCGTTGTTGCACGGCGTCGACTTAGTGGTTGAGGCGGCGTCGAAGTTCTTCTCTGGGCACTCTGATCTGTTGATGGGCTCAACCTGTACCAACAGCTTTCACCTTTACGAGCAACTGCGTGAAGCCCAAGCTACGATGGGTCTGGCGGTCGGATCCGATGACTGCTTCCTTGCTTTGCGAGGGCTCGAAACCTATGAGCTTCGTTACAGAGAACAGAGCCAAAACGCATTACAGGTCGCGCGCTGGCTTGAAGCTCACCCCGCCGTCGACCAGGTTCTTTTCCCCCCGCTTGAAAGCGACCCCGGGCATGCGATCTGGAAGCGTGATTTCAAGGGGAGCGGGTGCCTGCTTTCCTTCGTATTGAAACCTGCCTCCCAAAAGGCCTTCGCGGCTCTCTTTGAGTCGCTTAACGTGTTTTCCATCGGCGCGAGCTGGGGTGGCACCCATAGTCTGATTGCGTTTTACCCCGCCGAACTTCAGCGTGCCCGTCGGAAATCGCCGACTGACGGCCCTGTTTTGCGAATCTCGGTTGGTCTAGAACCTCTCGACAAGCTTATCGAGGATCTCGGCGTCGCCTTGTCGGTATTCCAATTCGCCAAAGAATAAAACAATACCGCAGCGTGCTGCTACCGAGCTGCGCAACCTAAGAGACATAAAATGGATCTGGAAAGTCTTTTCCTACGTGCGTTACCTTTGCTCAAGGTCGCGATACTAACGACGCTAGAACTTGGCGTTTGTGCTTTCGTGCTGGGCTCAATAGTCGGTCTCGCGATAGCTCTCATGCGGCTAAGCCGATACCCGGCCCTGCGTGCGGCAGCCTTTGCGTACGTATCTGTATTCAGAGGGACGCCGCTCCTTCTACAGATGCTTCTGATCTATTTCGGACTGCCTTACTACGGGATCGTCATGGATCCCTTTATGGCAGCAACCCTCGCGCTAACTCTCTTTGCTGCCGGCTATTTGAGCGAAGACTTCCGAGCAGGTTTGCTATCGGTTGAAAAGGGACAATGGGAAGCGGGTCTTTCACTGGGAATGGGGTACGCAAAAACTCTTCGACGCGTGGTTCTACCACAAGGCTTGCGGATTTCGATTCCTCCGGTTTCTAGCCGTTTGATTGGCCTGATGAAGGATACGTCACTGGCATCGACCGTCACGGTTGTCGAGCTGACGCGTGTTGCAAATCAGGTCGGAGCTGCAACCTTCCGCTATATGGATATGTTCCTGATCGTCGGCGTGCTTTACTGGGTGATCAGCCAGACTTTGACGTTTGCCCAGACTTTCCTTGAAAGCCGTCTAACCAGGAGACACGGATGAAAACGTTGGATACAGTCGTTCTCAAAGCGACGGCGCTGTGCAAGAGCTTTGGAGGCACCACCGTACTCGACGGTGTGAACCTTGCCGTTCGCACGGGCGAAGTCGTGGTGATCATGGGAGCCTCCGGCTCTGGGAAGACGACCCTGATCAGATCACTCGATTTCCTTGAGATGCCAGACAGCGGAACCGTTGAAATCTGCGGGATTGAGGTGTCATGCGACCCCGCTGCTAAGGGTTCCCTAGAGAAATGTCGTCGAGCCGACAGGCGGAAGATGGCTGCGATCCGGCAGAACACCGCCATGGTGTTTCAGTCTTTCAATCTCTTTCCGCATATGACTGCGCTCGAAAACGTGATGGAGGCGCCGGTCCATGTAAAGGGTGTGTCACATGCCGAAGCCAAAGCGCGCGGTCTTGAGTTGCTCGCGCGAGTCGGACTATCTGAGCGCGCCGACTCCTATCCCCGTCAACTTTCGGGCGGTCAGAAGCAGCGGGTCGCGATAGCCCGCGGTCTGGCGATGGATCCGCACGTCATTTTCTTCGATGAGCCTACTTCTGCCCTCGATCCAGAGGTGCGTGAGGAGGTCCTCGCCGTCATGCGCAAACTTGCGAGCGAGGGAATGACGATGTTGATCGTCACGCACGAGGTCAAGTTCGCGAGGGACGTCGCAGATCGCATTCTCTTTCTCGAGGCGGGAAAAATCCTCCACGATCAATCGGCCAGGGAATTTTTCTCAGAATCGAACGGCAGTGAGCGCACCAGAAGGTTTCTGGGACAAGTCAGCAACTAATCATACGGAGATACACATGGGACACCTGTTCACCACACGTTTTGGTAAGCTCAGCCTCGCCTTGATCTTCACGGCTAGCGTTGCCGGCCAGGCAGCCAATGCTCAGGTCAAAACCTTCGAGGCGATCAAATCAGAAGGCACGATTCGAATCGCCAATACGCAGACGAGCCCGCCGTGGAGCGCTCTGGATAACAACAACCAGCCGGCCGGCTACGACGTAGACGTCGCACGGGAGGTCGCGAAGCGGATGGGGCTTAAGGTCGTCTTCGTTGGCGATTCCTGGAACAACTTCGTGCAGGGTCTGAAGAGCGGAAAATACGATCTTGTGATGTGCGATCTCACGCCGACGCCTGAGAGGGCCAAACAAGTTGACTTCAGTGTTCCTTATGGCGTCGAGGACTTCCGGATTTGGGTGAACGAAAAGAACTCGACGGTGCGGTCCCCCAGCGATCTGGCTGGTAAGAAAGTCGGTGTCGTAACGGGAACGTCAAACGAGGTTTGGTCACGCTCGCATCTCAAAAACTCGATCTTTGTCGACTACGACAACGATGGCCTACTCTTTAGTGACCTCGCTAACGGGCGCATTGACGCGACTATTCAATCGCACTTTGGTGGGCTTGCACAAAGAGATAGCAACCATCTACCTGTAAAAGAGGTCGGCGAACCATTGACGTTCCAACTCTCAGCGGCGGCTATGAACAAGGGAAACAGCGCCCTGCAGAATTCGGTGAATCGCGCCGTCTCTGAAATGCTGGCAGACGGAACCATTGACCGTCTCGGGAAGAAATGGGTGGGCAGCAACTATCAAATGGCTCGTTATATCAAGAAAGGGGAAGAAGAGCGGAATTAACTGACATGCGCTGGAGCGTTTCTTGTAGAACGCTCCATTACTGTCACACGACCAACATGTATCCACTTTGACACTGATGGGGAAATCGTGTGTCAGCGTGCTCCTGCCCTGGTGCAACGAGGGGACTGCCTTTTCCAGCTTGCGCAGGCAGAAGGCGGAGGTGATGATATTGGCTAGGGGGATCCCGCAACTTTGGAACACGGCAATCCAGACCACCGACCCGGTTCGAGGCGCTACCGTCGTCCCCGGTCGCGTTCCCCTGAGGATTCCAACGTAGTGTCATGAATTACGTAACGAGACCGGTCACGATACGGAACATTTCAGGTACAAAATGAGTATTCGGGACATTGAAATATTTCGCGCTGTGATGAATGCAAAGAGCACCGCCAAAGCTGCCGTGCTCCTCAGCATTTCTCAGCCCGCCGTGAGTCAGGCAATCAGGCGTCTCGAGGCTCAAGCAGGGTTGAAACTTTTTGAGCGAGTTCGGAGCCGGCTGGTACCTACCCACGAAGGTGAAGCACTGATGCGGGAGGTCGACCGATATTTCCTAAGCTTTGAAGTGATCGAGCATCGGATAAGAAGTCTTCGATCTTTCGGCGTAGGGCGGTTAACAATCGCGACATTGCCGGCGTTAGGGAACGGTTTCCTGCCGCGCGCCATAGCTGCGTTCAACGCCGAAGCGCGTGGCGTACAGATTTCGCTTCAGTTGATGAGTTCGCGGGAAGTGTACGAAAGAGTCCTCGCTGGACAAGCAGATTTGGGACTGATGGCAGACGAATTGTCGACCGCTGGACTTGAGAGCTCAGTGTTTTCCTCGCTGCCCGGTGTTGCTGTAATGAACGCCGAGCACCCTCTCGCAAAAAAGAACGCTCTCACGGCATCCGATCTCTCAACCTCTTCGTTCATTTCTCTAAACCCCGAAGATACCAGTCGGCGAGCGCTAGAGAGTCATCTGGATGCACTCGGTGTCAAGCTGCGACCGGTCGTGGAAACTGCATACACCCATACTGTTTGCGAACTGGCACTTGCAGGCGTAGGCCTCGGAATCGTGCACCCGCTTGCTGCGCTGGACTACGCTTCTCGCGGCCTTGTTATAAAGCGGATCGATCAGGAAATACTCTTTACGGATCTGCTTGTGTTTCGCGCTGGCTCGCCGTTGCCTGAGGCAGTTAAGAATTTTCTCCGCGAAATGCGCCTTACGCTTCACAGAGACAAAAGCTTGATGGATACAATGGTCGGCGTTCAGTCTCGGAAAGGGCTCCGTTGAGCAACTCTATGGAAAGCATCGACGGACATTTATACGAACGAGACTCGCCGAATTTCCGTCCCGGTATTAGTTGTGAAATTCCGGCTCTTCAGGATGGGCCGGATCGGCGTGATATTTGGCTAACTGGTCGTGTCACCAGTGGAAATTTCCTGATTGGAAGACGCATAACAGATGGTGAACTTTCAGGCCGGCGGGAGCCTTGCGCCTGTTTTGTCGCCCTGGCCGAATATCCAGCACCCGCTTTTCGGATACGCATGCCCCAAGTTGGACGCGCACGGGTCAGGCAGAATCGAGCGGCGCCGCTACTAAAACAGGTACAACTGCCCTGGATCTCGACCGGATACTGAGACACTATTTGCTCATCGAGCTTGACCAGGTTGTTCCATTGCTCCCGCAGCGTCTCGATCAACATCGTAGGAAGGCGGTTTGCAAGGCGTGCGAGTACATCTGGAATGGAGCTGTCGAGTCCCTTGCGACTTCGGCTCATGACTTCTCCGTATCCGGTCAAAAGCCCGCGGAGCGAATTGATCTGCATCGTTCGCCCCTTCACCAGCTGCTGTCGCATCCGGTGCATCGCAAGAACCGCCTGCTGACCTTCGGTCTTAACCGCGGCGGCCTTTCCGGGTTGTTGTACTGCAAGGTTAGGGTCGGTTTCAACTTGAACGAAAAAATTTCCAAGTTGGATGCATCTCGACACGTCAGACTAATCGGCGATTTTCCCGCCCGCTTGCCCCCGTGAAATTGTCATGCTACTTTTTCATGAAATTTCTCGGCAAGAATTTCACGGGAGTCCGCATGTTCGTGCAGTCCGACCGTCACGTCGCAAGCTACTACGCCGGTACGTATCCGGAGCCGATCCCGCATCGTCCGGAACTGGACGAGCGCATCGACGCCGACGTGCTCGTCGTCGGCGCGGGGTTCAGCGGGCTGCATACGGCGCTGCGCCTTGCGCTCGCCGGCAAGCGGGTCGTCATGCTCGAAGCGAGCCGCGTCGCGTGGGCCGCGTCGGGCCGCAACGGCGGGCAGGCGCTGCTCGGCTGGTCGTGCGACATGCAGCCGCTCGAGGATTCGCTCGGCCGCGACGGCGCGCGCCTGCTGTGGGACAGCATGCGCTGGGCCGCGACCGAGGTGCGGGAACTGCCCGGGCGGCATGGTTTCGACATCGACTATCGGCCCGGCAGCCTGTGGGCGGCGGTGCGGCCGCGCCGCGTCGCGATGCTCGCGCAGGCCCGCGACGAAGCGGCCGAGCGCTGGGGCTACGACCGGCTGCGCGTGATCGAGCGGGCCGACCTGCCCGAATGGATCGGCGGCACGCGCTATCTCGCGGCGCTCTACGATCCCGAGGCCGGCCACCTGAACCCGCTGAAGCTCGCGCTCGGCCTCGCCCGGACGATCGAGCGCGCGGGCGGCCGCATCTTCGAGCAGAGCCGCGTGCTCGACTGCCGCGAAACGGCCGGGGGCCACGTCGCCCGCACGGCGCGCGGCGAAGTGCGCGCGGACGTCCTCGTGCTGGCCTGCAACGCGTATGTCGACCGGCTCGATCGCGACCTCGCGCGCCGGCTGCTGCCGGTCGGCACGTACCAGGTCGCGACCGCGCCGCTCGCGCCCGACGTCGCGCGTTCGCTGCTGCCGCGGAACAGCTGCGTGATCGACAACCAGTTCGTGCCCGACTATTTCCGGCTGAGCCCCGACAACCGGCTGCTGTTCGGCGGCGGCTGCACGTATCTCGGCGGCATCCCGGCCGATATCGCGGCGGCCACGCGCCCGCACCTCGAGCGCGTGTTTCCGCAGCTGGCCGGCGTGCCGCTCGATTACGCGTGGGGCGGCCATATCGACATCAGCATGCGCCGCACGCCGGACATCGGCCGCCTCGGGCAGCGTTTCTGGCTGCAGGGTTTCTCGGGGCACGGCGTGCTGCCGACGCTCGCGGGCGCCCGCGCGGTGGCCGACGCCGTGCTCGGCGACGAACGCCTGCTTGCGCAGTACCAGCGCATCCGCAACCCGCGCTTCCCCGGCGGCGACCGGCTCGCCGCGCCGCTGGAAGCGGTCGGCAAGGCCTGGTACCGTCTGCGCGATACCGTTTGAGTACACCGGAACCCACCATGAACGAACAGGAAGAGATAGAAAGCCTGGCGATCCTGATCCGCGATCTGCGCAAGCATCGCAAGGTCACGCTCAACGATCTCGCGGAACGGATCGGCCGCTCGGTCGGCTTTCTGTCGCAGGTCGAACGCGGGCTGTCGCGCCCGACGGTCGCGGATCTCACCGCGATCGGCGAGGCGCTCGGCGTGCCGACCACCTATTTCTACAGCCTGAGCAAGCCGCGCAGCGTGCCGTGGGTCACGCGGCCCGACGAGCGGCGCACCGTGTATTACGCGGCCGGCATTACCGACATCCTCGTGTCGCCGAACATGCGCTCGCGCTTCTCGATCCTCGAAAGCCATCTCGCGCCGGGCGCGAGCAGCGGCGAGCGGCCCGTCGACGACAGCGACGAGCAGGGCGGTTTCGTGCTCGAAGGAGAACTGACGATCTGGATCGACGGCGACGACACGCCGGTCACGCTCGGCCCGAACGACGCATTCCAGCTTCCCGCGCACAAGCGCTTCCGTTATGCCAACCTGACCGACGCGCCGACGCGCGTGATCTGGGTATTCACCTGAGTGGTCGGCGGGGCGGGCGGCATGACGGGCCGCCCCGCCACGCAGCCTGTTTGCAGTACTGATCGACATGATGCATGCGACGTGATGCATGCGCGTGAATCCGGTTCGCCGCGCTGCGGCACCGCCATACAAGACATGGAAAGGATGAGACATGGCTGACGTCGTTCCCGCGCTGGTCGGTGAAGTCCGCGCATTCCGGCAGGCGCACCCCGAGATCCGTTATGTCGACCTGATCTGCCTCGACCTGCCCGGGCATTTCTACGGCAAGCGCTACCCGATCGACGCGCTCGAAAAGGTCGCGTCGGGCTCGTTGCTGAAGCTGCCGCAGAATTGCGTGCTGCTCGGCACGCAGGGCGGCCTCTACAAGATCGGCGACTACTGCTTCAACGACGGCGACCCGGACGCGCCGCGCCGGCTGATTCCCGGCACGTTGAAGCCCGTGCGCTGGGAGCGGCAGCCGCTCGCGCAGATGCTGATCAGCTCCGACGGCACCGATTCGCCGATCGAGTTCGAGCCGCGCGAGGTGCTCGCGCGCGTGCTGCGGCGTTTCGCGGCGCGCGGCATCCGGCCGGTCGTCGCGTTCGAGCTCGAGTTCTACCTGTTCGCCGCGCAGCTCGCGGAAGGGATGCCGCAGTATCCGCGCGACCGCCTGAGCGACGATCGCGACGATCAGCCGAACATGCATATCGAGCGCCTGTCGCGCTTTTCCGACGTGCTGCACGAGATGGTCGAGGCTGCGCGCGAGCAGGGCGTCGACGCGACGGTGATCACGGCCGAGCTCGGTCCCGGCCAGTTCGAGATCAATTTCGGCCACACCGACGATGCGTTGCGCGCGGCCGACTGGTCGGCGCTGTTCTGCCGCAGCACGCGCGGCGTCGCGTTGCAGCACGGCTATCGCGCGAGCTTCATGGGCAAGCCGTACCTGCATGCGCCCGGCAGCGGGATGCACGTGCACGTGAGCCTCTACGACGATGCGGGGCGCAACCTGCTCGCGGCGGACGGGCAGCAGCCGCTGCGGCACGCAGTGGCCGGATGCCTCGCGGTGCTGCCGCACTGCATGCCCGTGTTCGCGCCGAATCACAACGCGTTCCGGCGCTACGGATCGATGGTGAATGCGGCGAGCCGCGCAAGCTGGGGCTTCGAGGATCGCGATGCGTGCATCCGGATTCCCGAGTCGGATGCGCGCAACCTGCGGATCGAGCACCGGCTCGCGAGCGCGGACGCGAACCCGTATCTGGTGCTCGCCGCGATTCTCACCGGGATGGAGCATGGGCTCGATGCACGGATCGAGCCGATCGCGCCGCTGAACGAGGATCGCGGCAGCGGGATCGATTTCCCGAAGGAGATGCTGTCGGCCGTCGCGGCGATGCAGGATCATCCGGCCGTGCGCGAAGGGCTCGGCAGCGAGTTCGTGATGGTGTATTGCGAGAACAAGCGGCAGGAGGAGCTGGATTTTCGCAATGAAATCGGCGCGCGCGAGTATCGGTGGTTTCTGTAAGCGGATGCCGACACTCGTGCGTCTTGTCGTCAGCGCGCCTGCGCCATCGGCAGGTGCGCGCCCCACGCGTTTGTCAGGGCCTCGATTTCCGCGACCGGGTCGATCTGTTGTCGCGCGCTATCGTTCACGTTCTCGCCGAACAGCAGGTGTGCAAAATCACGTGCACGTTCGGTGATTGCCGTGGTTTTCGAGCGGCGCCGCAGCGTGAAGGAGGCGAGCGTGGCATCGAGGTTGCTGTCGTTGCGTGCCGCGTGCTCGTCGAGGCAACGGGCAAGATGCCACGCGTCCTCGAGCGCCTGGCAAGCGCCTTGTCCGGAGGTCGGTAGCGGGGCGTGAGCGGCATCGCCGATCAGCAGCACGTTGTCGCGGTGCCACACGTCGACCGGATCGAGATCGTGCACGTGGATCTTCGTGATCGTGTCCGACGGTGTCGCACGTATCACGTCCGCGACCGGGGCCGGCCACGCAGCGAAGCGCCGTTCCAGCATCGTCGCAGGATCGCTTTCCGTCACCTCGCCCGGGCCGGTTTCGGGCCATGCCGCCGCCCAGTACATCCGATGCCGGTCGATTGCGACGATGCCGAAGCGCTCGCGCACACCCCAGTAGTCGAATACCGACACCTCGTCGACCAGCGGCACATCACATTGCGCGATACCGATCCAGTTGACGAATCCCTGGTAGACGGGCGTGTTGTGACCCACCACGTAGTGTCGCGCAACGGAGTTCATGCGGCCGTCGGCGCCGATCACGAGATCGGGGGTGATCGTCGTTCCGTTGTCAAAGTGAACGACGGCGCGGCCGTCCGTTCCGGTTTCGATGGCCGTCGCCCCGTGGCCGAAGCGGACGTCGATGCCGTGTGCGGCGACGTGCCGTGCCAGTACGGCCTGCAGGTCGCGCCGCAGGATCGAATACGTCGGGAAACCCATGCGGCGGTCGAGTGCGCGGATATCGGTAGCCTTGAGCGCGGTGCCGTGCCGGTCGATGCGTCGCATCGCGTGCAGGTGGCCGCCAACCTCGACGATGTCCGGCAGCAGGCCGAGTTGCTCGAGCACGAAGCCGGCATTCGGCCACAGCACGACGCCCGCGCCCATCGTCGATTCCGATGGCCGGCGTTCGTACAACCCGATCCGGTGGCCGCGTTCGGCGAGTGCGAGTGCGGTGCTCATGCCGGCAATGCCGGCGCCCAGAATGGCGATTTCCATCGTGTTCCTTCCTTGTGTCATTCGCGTGCTCGCCGGGTCGCGGGTTCGCGCGTCGGCGTCGCATTGACGGGATGAGCATCGTAAATTATGGTCTCGGGCGGGATAAGCCGTGAAAATCGGCACGCTTTGATACCTGAAATGGGCTAATGATGCGGAGCAAGCTGGATCTGAACGCGGTGCGTGTGTTCGTGGCGGTCGTCGACGAAGGCAGCTTCGCCGGCGCCGCGCGCGTGCTCGAGATGCCGGCTTCCAACGTGAGCCGTCACGTGGCGCAACTGGAGTCGAGGCTCGGCGTGCGCCTGCTCGAGCGCAGTACGCGGCACTTGCGCATGACCGAGGCCGGGCGTTTGCTGCACGAGCGCGCGCGACCGATGCTCGATGCGCTGACGCAGGCCGAATCCGAACTGACGTCGCAGCAGACGGAACTGCGCGGCGTGCTGAAGCTCTGCGTGCCCGGCGAAATCGGGCCGCGCATGCTCGGGCCGATCGTCGCGGAATTCGCGCGCCGTCACCCGCGCGTCGAAATCGACTGCGATACGAGCCTCGCCGGCGTGTCGACGCTGCGCGACGATATCGACCTGTCGATCATCGTCAATCGCGGGAAGCTGGACGACAGCGCATTCGTCGTCAGGCCGCTCGTGAGTTTGCCGAGCGTCGTCGTGGCCGCGCCGTCGCTCGTCGCGCGAGTTGGCTTGCCGACCCGGACGGAACAGCTCACGCAACTGCCGTGCATCACGACGTTGAGCACGCTGAAAGGGCAGCCGTGGCAATTTGCCGACGGTGAAGGGCGGATTCACAAGATTCCGGTGGCGAGCCGGTATCGCGTCAATAGCGGCGAGATGGCTGGGCTGGCCGCGGTGAACGGGATCGGCTTCGCGATTCTCGTCGAGCGCGCGTGCGCGGTCGAACTGGCCGAGGGGCGGCTGGTGCGCGTGCCGCTGGAGATGGCGCCGGCGCCGCTGGAACTGCTTGCCGCTTATGCGAGCCGGAATTCGGTCAACGCGAAGATTCGCGAGTTGCTGCAGATGATGCAGGCGCGGTTGGCGGTGGAGGCGGTGAAACCGTCAACGCGATCGCTTCGGTAACGCGCGCCAATAGCGCACCTCTTCGATAGGAGTCCCGTCGATCTCGAACGTCTTGATGTCGTCTTCGGCGACGAAGCCTTCGCGTTCGTAGAACGCCCTGGCCCGACGGTTCTTGAGCAGGACCCACAGCGACACCCACGCATGGCCCAGGTCGTGCAACGACCGGCATGCATGGTCGACCAGCGCCGCGCCGATCCCCCGGCCGCAATACGACGGGTGCAGATAGATCGCTTCGATTTCTCCCCACGCACGATCCTTGTCGGTGTCGCGTGTCGGACCGTAGGCGATCCAGCCTGCCGGCGTGTTGTCCGCGACCGGGACCGCGAGTGCGACGTGCGGCCGCCCGGCGTCGAACGCACCGCGCCACGAGGCCGTGCGCTTGTCGACCGACAGGCCGGCGAGGAACGCCGCCGGCATGATGTCCGTGTAGGTCGCTCGCCACGATGCGACGTGGATGTCGGCGATGGCCGGCGCGTCGGCGGAGGTGGCCGTGCGGATGTCGATCGCCATCGTGTTCGGTGTCATGCGTGCCTCGTCAGATCGTGTGCCGTTTGCCGCGTTGCAGTGCGCGGGATTCATTCCGCCGGATCCAGGCTGCCGTCGATCGCGAAACGGTAGCCGAGGTCCACTTGCGACGCGTCGCCCGGTGTATCGGTCCGCTTCAGCACGAACTCGAACGCGGGCTCGAACCAGCCGTTGCGCGGCACTTCGCCACCGAGGACTTCGACGTCGTACCAGCCGTTGTCGAGGTCGATCACGGGCCGGCCCGGTTCGCGATAACGCGCAAGCAGCGCGTTCACCGATTCGTCGTTGAAGCGTTCGAGAATGCGCCATGTGTAAAGCATCACCGAACGGTGTTCGACGCGCAGCACGTATCCGCCGCGCCGATGCTGCAGGCGGCTTCCGGCCTTCAGCAGTTCGGGCGTGCCGTCGTCCAGCGTGAAGATGACCGTATACGGATGGTTCTCGATACCGGCCAGCGGAATGACGACGCCTTCGAGCACGGCGTTGTCGCCGCTGTCGCCGGTCGTGAACGCGGACGCGACGTTGTCCGGCAGCCGATGTGTTTCCTTGTAGCGCTTCAGCAGCAGAAGATCGCCGACGAGGAAACAGTCGATCAGGTCGTTGAGGACTTCGGAGAATTCATGCCGCATCGTCGTGTCTTTCGAAGGCGGTGTGCCGCGACCTGCACGGCGGCACACCGCGTCCGGCGAGCTTACTCGCCGAGCCTGGACGTCACGCAACCCGTGCTCGAGCACTCGCGCTCACGCTCGCGCAGGAACGACAGCCGCGACTGCGTCATGTCGTTCGCGCACTGGATGTCCACGAGGTAGCTGTTGTTGCGCGTTTCGCTGCACTGCGCATCGCGTTGCTTCAGCCATGCGAGCTGGCCGGCCTTCAGCGCGGCCTGCTGGTCGCCGCTCAGTTGCTTGCGCAGGCGGCCGTATTCGTCGTTCAGATCGCGATCGGACTGAGAGAACTGCGTGCTGGTGCAGTACACCTGGTCGAACGCGCTGCGCGGCTTCCCGCAGCCGGCCGCATGCGCGGCGAACGGAACGGCAAGCGCGAGCAGTGCGCAGGATGCGAGCAGATTCTTCTTTTTCATGGTGATGCTCCTGACTGGGTGAAAACCGTTGGGCCCGATGGGCGATTGCATCGTTTATTGCGGCGCGGTGCACGCGTCGATCCCGCCCGCGATCGCGGCGGACAGCTTCTGGATCGTCTCGCGACGCGCAAGCCGTGCTTCCTCGTCCGGGTTGACGATCACGCCGGCCTCGACGAGCACGGCCGGAATCGGCGCGGTGCGCAGCACGACGAGATCGTCGAAGCGGTGAATGCCGAGTGGCGGATCGATCAGCGGGCGGTTCTCGCCGCGGATCGGCTGCGCGTGATACAGCGACGGCCGTTCGCCGGCCGCGACCAGCCGCTCGGCGATCGCCTTCGCGCAACGCAGGCTTTCCGCATAGTGCGGATTGCGTTCCGACACGAACACCGAGAAGCCGCGGAATTCGCGCTGCCGGCCGGCGTCGATGAACTGCTGCTGCATCGAGTCGTGATGGATCGACACGAACAGGTTCGCGTCGGGCGCCTGGGTCGAGCGCTGGTCGAGCGAGATCTCGCGGCCGTCGGCCGACGTGCGCAGCACGCGGTCGCCATGTGCGGCGAGTTTTTCGGCGACCGCTGCGGACAGATCGAGGTTGTACAGGTATTCGACGCGGCCGCTCGCGCCGGTGGAGCCCGGGTGAGCGGGCGTATGGCCGGTGTCGACGACGATGTAGCGCCCGGAGGCGGGTGCGGTGCCGGCGGTGGCCGCGGTGTCGGCCGCATGCAGCGCCGGCGGCGCGCCGAGCAGCGCAGTGCAGGCGAGCACGCGCGCGGCGGCGCGCATGAACGGGCGAAGGCGTCGGATGGTTCGGTTCGTCATTGTTGTTGTCGAGGAGGGCATACGGCGCGTCGGACGGCGCGGCACCGTCGGCCTGCTCAATGCAGTCGGAATGTCGCGCGATTATAGCGGCTGGCGGCGGCGCCGCAATGACGGATGACGGCGGTCAGGCCAGCACGCGCCGGGCGGCGAGCATGCCCCAGTACGACGCTTCCTCGAACAGCGACAGCCCGGACAGGTCCGCATGCGCGAACACGACGGGGCCGTCGGCCTCGCGCAGCGCGAGCAGCCCCGGCCGGCTCAGGAAGCCGACGTCGGGTGTCGCCATCGCATGGCCGCGCACGGTGATCTCGAGCGCCGTCGCGTGCTTCCAGAGTTCGCGTCCGTAGACGGCCTGCAGGTCGATCGCCGCCTGTTCGCGCAACGCGTCGGGCCTGGCCTGGGCAAGCCAGCGGCGCGTGTCGTCCGGCGTTTGCGTACTCAATGCCTGATAGGCGGAAAACACCGAACGCGTCGGCGGCGACATCCGGATCAGCTGGTGCGTCGACACGACATAACCGAGCGCTGCGCCGTCGTAGACGACGTTGTCCCACGCGAGCGGCACGCCCGCTTCCTCGGCCGGCATGCCGTCGAGCAGGAAGTTGGACACGAGCCACGGCGCGCGCGGCGGCAGGTCGCGCGCGGGGTCGAAGCCGTATGCGCCGAGCTGCGGAAACACACGCGCCGCGACGAACAGCGGCATCGCGCTCACGACGCGCCGCGCCTTCAGCATGAACGTCGACAGCGCATCGTCGTTGCCGATGCGCGCGCACAGCACGTCGACGCCGCCCGCGCGTTCGGTCGCGCGCACCGCGAAGCCGTCGCGCAACCACGCGCCGGAGCCGGTGCGCGCGGTGATCGAATCGCTCAGCTTCGTCACCATCGTGTGCAGCCCGTCGGGCCAGGTCAGCACCGCGCCGTCGCTCGCATCGCCCGCGTGCCCGCCGCGCGACGAGAAGTAGTGCAGGCCGGCCCACGCGGACACGCGCTCGTACCCGGCGCCATAGTCGTCGCGGCAGCAGTAGTTCAGGTACCAGTGCAGCGCCTTTGCCGTGTAGCCCTCGTCGAGCAGCCACTGGCGGAACGAGCGCCGGTCCAGCGCGCGCCAGCGCGGGTCGCGCGACGATTCGGCAATCGGGATGCAGAACACCTTGCGGCCATCGGCGCCGCGCGCGGTGCGCAGCCCGTCGGTGTAGGCAAAGAACTTCGCCTGTTGCGCGAGTTCGTCTGCGCCGAGGCCGGCGGTCGGCACGATGCCGTCCTGCCACTGGCCGGCGATGAAGAGCCGTTCGTCGGGCGCATGCACGAGCGCGCGTTCGTCGTACACGGGGCGTGCGGAGAACGGCGCGGATTCGATCACGCCGAGATCGGCGAGCATGTCGCGCAGGTGCGCGGATTCGAGCGACGGCAGCGGCAGGTAGTGCGCGCCCTTTGGATAACCGAGATCGCCGAAGCGGCCGCCGGCGGCATTGCCGCCGAATTCGGGGCCCGCGAGCACCGTGAAGCGCGTGTGCCCTGCGCGCGCAAGCTGCCATGCGCACGACAGCCCGGCGGCACCCGCGCCGAGGATCGCGACGTCGGTTTCGATCGTGCCGGAAGGCGGCGGCAGCGTCGCATGATCGCGCAGCGCATGGCCTTCGCGCATGCCGGGGTAGCCGACCTGCGGCGTCGTCTCGATCCAGCCGGTGCGCCCGCAGGCGGCGAGCGACGCGGCGGCCGACGCGACGAGGAACGTGCGGCGGTCCATCAGCGCAGCACGTGCTTCCAGTCGTCGTCGAAGCGGCGCACGAGCGGCTGGTCGTTGAGTTCGTTCGGCGACATCGGCAGCGCCGGCATGTCGGCCGGGAAGTGGAACATCTCGGCGGCCGTCTGCGCGTCGAGCCAGCGGGTGGGCACCGAATAATGCGTCGGGACCGTGAAATCGCGGCGCTTGCCGGCGATCACGAAGCCCCAGTCGCCGAACGACGGCACGTAGCAGTGGTACGGCCACGTGTTGAGCCCCGCTTCGTGCAGCGTCGCGATGATGGTCCAGTACGCGTGCGGCGCGAAATACGGCGACGTCGACTGGATCACCGCATAGCCGTTCTCCGACAGGTGGCGCGCGAGCAGCCGGAACACGGGCACCGAATACAGCCGGCCGAGCCCGAAGTTGGTCGGGTCGGGGAAGTCGACCACGATCGCGTCGTACACGTCGGCGTTCGATTCGAGCCAGCGTATCGCGTCGTCGTTGATCACGTGCACGCGCGGGTCCTTCAGCGAGCCCTGGTTCAGCTTGACGAGCGGGGCGGACGTCGAGAACAGCTTCGTCATCGCGGGGTCGAGATCGACGAGCGTGATCTGTTCGAGGTTGCGGTGCTTCAGCAGTTCACGCACCGCGAGCCCGTCGCCGCCGCCGAGCACGAGCACGCGCTTCGCCCACGGCAGTGCCCCGATCGTCGGGTGGATCAGCGCTTCGTGATAACGATGCTCGTCGCGCGACGAGAACTGCAGGTTGCCGTTCAGGTACAGCCGCATGTCGTCGTGCCACTGGGTGAGCACGATGCGCTGGTACGGTGTCGTTTCCGAATAGATCGTCTCGTCGCCGTATACGCCGTGTTCGGCCCAGTGCGTGATGCGGTCCGACAGCACGAAGCCGGCGACGAGCAGCCCGATCACGAGCGACGCGCGCATCAGCTTGCCGCGCACGTTGCGGATCTCGTCGCGGAACAGGTGCGTCGTCCACAGCGCGACGAAGGCGTTCAGGAGCCCGAACAGGAAGCTGGTGCGCAGCAGGCCGAGGCGCGGCGCGAGCACGAGCGGAAAGATCAGCGACACGGCGAGCGAGCCGAGATAGTCGAACGTCAGCACTTCGCTGACGGTATGGCGGAATGCCTGGCGACGCTGCTGGAACGCGCGCATCACGAGCGGGATCTCCATCCCGATCAGCAGGCCGAGCGCGAGCACCAGTGCGTAAAGCGCCGCGCGGAACGGCGCGGCGAGCCAGGCGAATACCGCGAACAGCAGCGCGGCCGACACGCCGCCGAGCAGGCCGACCAGCAGCTCGATATCGACGAAGCGGTCGAGCACGTCGTCGTCCTCGACGAACTTCGCGAGCCAGGAGCCGATCCCCATCGCGAACAGGTAGCTGCCGATCACCGACGAGAACTGCAGGATCGAATCGCCGAGCAGGTAGCTCGACAGGGCGCTGCTGATCAGTTCGTAGCCGAGCCCGCACGACGCGAGCACGAGAATCGACAGGACGAGCGCACGCTTATGCAGCATGGCGCATCCGTTGTGCAGTGTTCGGCAATGTGGATATACTGGCGCGGAATTTTGTCCGCCGGCCCTGCGGGGGCCGGCCGGCGACGGGGCGGCGAACCGAGCACAAAATCCGAGGGAAAGAATGAATAGTGCCTATCTCTATGCGGTTCATTTACTGTCGGCGTTCGTGCTGCTTCTTGTGTTCGCGGCAGTGTACCTGAAGGTCACCCCGTTCGACGAACTGGCGCTGATCCGCGACGGCAACGCGGCCGCGACGCTGTCGTTCGGCGGTGCGCTGATCGGCTTCTGCCTGACGCTCGCGTCCAGCATCGCGCACAATTCCACACTCGGCGAAGTCGTGATCTGGGCCGTCGGCGCGATGGTCGTGCAACTGATCACCTATGCGGCGCTGACGCGCCTGATGCCCGGCATGAATCATGCGATCGAGGATCGCAACGTCGCGATGGGCGGCCTGATGGGCACCGCGTCGCTCGTCGTCGGCATCATCAATGCCGCCTGCCTGACCTGACGCGCCACGCGTTTCGAGGAGACCGACATGAGTCTGGGATCGTTTATCCGCAAGCAGTTCATCGACGTCCTGCAATGGACGGAAGACACCGACGGCGTGCTGGCCTGGCGCTACCCGATGGAAGACCAGGAAATCCAGTACGGCGGCAAGCTGACCGTGCGCGAAACGCAGGTCGCGATCTTCGTCAACGAAGGCAAGGTGGCCGACGTGTTCCAGCCGGGGCTGTACACGCTGGAAACGAATACGCTGCCGGTGCTCACGTACCTGAAGAACTGGGACAAACTCTTTCAGTCTCCTTTCAAGTCGGACGTCTATTTCTTCAGCACGCGGCTGCAGCTCGGCCGCCGCTGGGGTACCGCGCAGCCGGTGACGATCCGCGACCGCGAATTCGGTTTCGTGCAGGTGCGCGCGTTCGGCATCTACTCGTACCGGATCGTCGACGCGGCCGCGTTCTATCGCGAGGTCAGCGGCACGCGCGCGCAGTACACGGTCGACGAGGTCGAACAGCAACTGCGCAACCTCGTCGTGACCGCGATGAGCACGACGTTCGGCTCGGCCGACGTGCCGTTCGTCGACATGGCCGCGAACCAGTCGCTGTTGTCGCAGCGTGTCGCCGACGCGCTGGCGCCTGTCTTCACGCGCTACGGCCTCGCGCTCGACGCGTTCGCGGTCGAGAGCGTGTCGCTGCCGGCGGAACTGCAGAAGGCGCTCGACCTGCGGATCGGCGCGGGGATGGCCGGCGATCTCGCACGCGCCACGCAATACCAGACCGCGCAGGCGATTCCGCTCGCCGCGCAGAACCCGGGCGGCATCGCGGGCGTCGGCGCGGGGCTCGCCGCGGGCGCGGCGATCGGTCAGGCGATGGCCGGCCAGATCGCGGGTGCCGCGCAACC
>NZ_ASSI01000233.1:0-5324 GCF_000466765.1 Burkholderia sp. AU4i
CCCGGCAGGAACTGGCACAGCCCGAGCAGGTCGGTGAATTCGTCGGCGGAAAGCCACTTGCGCTCGTCGACGATGGTGCGCCGCGCGAACGGCAGCGCGCCGCCGAACGACATGAGGCCAAGCGACAGGAAGCCGGTGAACAACTCGGCGAGGCCGATGCGGCGGGGTGACGCGGCCGGCGGCGGAGCGGCGGGCGGAAAGGCGGATTGCATGGGGCTCCTCATCAAACGGTGAACCGAGGTTACCGCCGTTCGGCAGGCCTGCAAAACGATTTTATCGGCGCGCCCTTGTGATCTAGAATCACAAGCATGGCACGCGATCTCCCGCCCTTTTCCGCGCTTCGGGCCTTTGAAGCCGCGGCACGACATGAAAGCTTCAGCGCCGCCGGCGACGAGCTGCATGTGACTCACGGTGCCATCAGCCGCCAGATCGCCGGGTTCGAGGCATGGCTCGGCAAGCCGGTGTTCCACCGCTACGGCAAGCGCGTGAAGCTCACCGACGAAGGCCGCCGCTACCTGGACACCGTGCGCGCGGCGTTCGACAGCATCGCGCACGCGACCGAGCAGCTGCGCAACACCGGCGCGGCGCGCGTGCTGCGCATCAACGCGCTGCCGACCTTCGCGATGAAATGGCTATTGCCGCGCCTGTCGCGGTTCCAGCGCGACGTGCCGAACGTCGAGCTGAAGCTGTCGACGTCGAACGCGCCGCTCGACGCGCTCGACGGTTTCGACGTCGCGATCCGCCGCGGCCCCGGCCACTGGTCGAACTGCACGAGCGGCCACTTCCTCGACGAAAGCGTGATTCCGGTCTGCAGCCCCGCGTTGCTCAAACGCGCGCCGATCGCGCGCGCGGACGATCTCGCGCGCCACGTGCTGCTGCATTCGGATACGCGGCCGGAAGGCTGGCGCGACTGGTTCGCGGCGGCCGGCGTGACGATGAAGGGGCGCAAGCGGCAGTCGTTCGACCACTTCTACCTGGCGCTGCAGGCGGCCGTCGACGGGCTCGGCGTCGCGCTCGGCCCGTTGCCGCTGATCGACGACGAGCTCGCGAGCGGCCGGCTCGTGATGCCGCTGGCGGGGCCGCGCATCGCGACGCGCAGCTACTGGTGGATCGCGCCGCGCGCGCCGGCCGACGACCCGCTCGTCGCGCAGTTCTGCGCGTGGCTGCAGGCGCAGTCGAATACCGGCGCGTGAGGCCGCGCCTGCGGGCGGCATGGCGCCGCCCGCTCCCGAATCACACCACCGGGCCCGGTTCCTTTTCCTTGCGCAGGATCGCGTACAGGATGATCGCGCCGAACGTCGCGGTGCCGATCCCGCCGAGCCCGAAGCCGCCGATCTTCAGCGAGAAGTCGCCGGCGCCGAGCACGAGCGTGACGGCCGCGACGATCAGGTTGCGGTTGTCGGAGAAGTCGACCTTGTTGACGACCCAGATCCGCGCGCCCGTCACCGCGATCAGCCCGAACACGACGATCGACACGCCGCCGAGCACGGGGCCCGGAATCGTCTGGATCACCGCGCCGAACTTCGGCGAGAAACCGAGCACGATCGCGATCAGCGCGGCGACCGCGAACACGAGCGTCGAGTAGATCCGCGTGACAGCCATCACGCCGATGTTCTCCGCGTAGGTCGTCACGCCCGTGCCGCCGACGCTGCCCGACACGATCGTCGCGAGCCCGTCGCCGATGAACGCGCGGCCCACGTAGCGATCGAGGCTGGTGCCCGTCATCGCGCTGACGGCCTTGATGTGGCCGAGGTTCTCCGCGACCAGGATCACCGCGATCGGCGCGAGCATCAGCATCGCGTGCGGATCGAACACCGGCGCGCGGAAGCTCGGCACCCCGAACCAGGCCGCGTGCCCGACGATCGAGAAATCGATCGGCTTGCCGAGCCCCATCCCGTTGGTCACGACCGCGTAGATCACGTAAGCGATCACCAGCCCGACGAGGATCAGCAGGCGCTGCACCATGCCGCGCGAGAACACCGCGACGCCGCCGACGCACAGCACCGTGACGAGCGCCATCACCGATTCGAAGGTCGACCCGGACACGCCCTTGACCGCGATCGGCGCAAGGTTGAGCCCGATCACCGCGACCACCGCGCCGGTCACGACCGGCGGCATCAGCGTCTCGATCCAGCGCGTGCCGATCGCCTGCACCAGCGCGCCGATCGCGACGTACACGACACCGCACGCGATGATCCCGCCGAGCGCGACCGGGATGTTCGGGTTCGGGCCGCTGCCGCCATAACCGGTCACCGCGATCACGAGGCCGATGAACGCGAAGCTCGAGCCGAGGTAGCTCGGCACGCGGCCGCCGACCAGCACGAAGAACAGCAGCGTGCCGATGCCCGACATGAAGATGCACAGGTTCGGGTCGAAGCCCATCAGCAGCGGCGCGAGCACGGTCGAGCCGAACATCGCGACGACGTGCTGCACGCCCATCGCGACCATCTGCGGCCACGGCAGGCGCTCGTCGGGGCCGACCACGCGCGATGCCGCGCCGGTCGATTGCACCCGCCAGCGCGGGAAGTAGGAATCGGACATGGGGAAAAGGGCTCCTGTCGGTCGCCGGCTGCGGAGGATGCGCCGGTCTGGAATCTGGCGCGAGTTTACGGAGCGGAAATGGGGCTGGCAAGCAGACCGACACGCGGGACGGCGGGCGGCGCCGGCAGGCGCGGGGCGCGGCCGGGTGCAGGCGAAACGGGGCGCGATCGCGCGGCCCGGCCGCCGGCCGGCCGCGCATCGGGGGCAAGCGGGCAGGCGGGCGGCGGTCGACACCGGCCGCGACGCAAGCGTGCGCTCACATCGCGGCTGGCGCGGCGTGCATCAGGGGTTGATGTACTGGAACAGCGACAGGTTCTGCAGCTGCGCGTAAGCCTTCTGCGAGCCCGTCAGCGCGTTCTGCATCTGCAGGAACTGGCTGATCGTCGACACCATGTTGGTGCTCGTCAGGTCGGACAGGTTGCTGGTGACCTGCAGCGTGTTGGTCTGGTTCACGGTCTGCATCGCCTTGATTTCCTGCTCGCGGCCGCCGACCGACGCCTGCACGGTGAGAACGTTCGTCATCATGTTGTTCAGCTTCGTCGTGCCGGTGGTCATCGCGTTCGCGAGCGAGGCCGCAGCGGACGTGTTGCTGCTGATCGGCACCTTCAGCGCGGCGATCATCGAGTCGAGCGCCGCGAACACGTCGGTGCCGGCCTTCGGCGCGGGCGTGACGGTGAACGTGTCGCCGGGCGCCGGCGTTCCCGACACCGGCACCGAGAGGCCGTTGCCGAGCGCGATCCCGGCGCCGGCCGAATACGGCTGCGCGGGGTTCGTGGTCGGCGGCACCACGGTGTTGTCGGTAACCGTATAGGTCGGCGCGGCGGCCGTGCCGCCGAACGTGATCGTGAACTGGTGCGTGTTGGTCGCGGCCGACGGGCTCGTGATCGACACCGCGCCGATCGTGCCCGTGCCCGTGTTGCCCGCGCCGGCGAGCGGCACCGGCTGGCTGCCGAGCATCGGCACCGACAGGAACACGTTCGCGCCGTTGTCGCCCTGCGAGATCGCGCGCGTATCGGCGATCTGCACCTGCCGCGTGCCCGTGTCGCCGCTGTAGGTCACGCCGCCGCCCGGCGCGTTCGAGAACGGCGCCGTGGTCGACTGGAAGCCCGAAAACAGGTAGTTGCCCGAGCCGTCGGTCGAGTTCGCGAGCGTCAGCAACTGGTCGCGATAGCCCTGCAGCTGGGTCGCTTGCGCCGCGCGGTCGCTGTCGGACAGCGAGCCGTCGCCGGCCTGGATCACGACCGTATGGATGTTGTTCAGCAGGTTGTTGACGCTGATGAGCGTCTGGTCTTCCTTCTGCAGCGACGACAGCGCGGCGTTCTGGTTCGACGCATACTGCGACAGCGTCGCCGACGTCATCGACAACTGCACCGCCTGCGCGGCGCCGAGCGGGTTGTCGGCAGGCGTCGAGAGGCTCACGCCGCTCGAGATCTGCTGGTACAGCTGCGAGAGCTGCGCCTGCTGATCGTTCATCTGCGCGACGTTCATCTGGTAGAACTGCGTGGTGGAAATCCGCATCTGATCGATCTCCGAAATCAGTTGAACAGGCCGAGCACGGTCTGGAACAGCGTCGACGCGGTCTGGATCACCTTCGCGTTCGCCTGGTAGAGCTGCTGGTACTGCATCAGGTTGGCCGCCTCTTCGTTCTGGTTCACGCCCGACACCGACTGCTGCGCCTGCGTGATCTGGCCGATCAGCGAAGTCTGCGCGGCGCTCGACGACTTCAGCTGGCTCGTCGTGTTGCCGATGCTGTTCACGTAGCTCGCGTACGCGCCCGTCAGCGTGGTCGAGCCGTTGCCGAACGATTTCGCGCTGACGAGCTTCGACAGCGCAAGCGCGTTGCTGCCGTCGTTCGTGCCGCCCGTGTTCGGCGCGACCGTGAACGTGTCGCCGGCCGTGGGCGCGCCCGACACCGTGACCGTGACGCCGGCCGTCAGCGTGATCGGCGTGCCGGACTGGTACGGCTGCGCCGCGCTGGTCGTCGGCGGCACGGCCGTGTTGTCGGTGACCGTGTAGGTCGGGCTGGCGGTCGTGCCGCCCATCGTGATCGTGTAGTTGTGCGGGTTGGCCGCGGCCGTCGCGCTGGTGACCGACAGCTCGCCGATCGTGCCGGTGCCCGTGTTCGTCTTGGTGGCCGACGGCACGTACGGCGACGCCGCCGCGATCGCGGAGCCGTTCGACGTCGCGAGGCCGAAGCCGTTCAGCGCGCCGCGCGTCGGCTGCACGGTGAACTTGTCGCCGGCGTTCATCGCGCCGGACGAGAACGAGAAGTTCAGCCCGCCGATCGAGGCCGGCATGCTGGCCGACTGGCCGACCACCGCGCCGCTCGCGCGGTCGGTCAGCGTGTAGTTCGTGCCGTCGTACGACAGCGTGTAGTCGCTCGTGGTCGGCTGCGACGCGTTCGCGAACGACACGGACAGCGCCGCGTTGCCGGTATTGCCCTGGTTCGCGTACGTGATCGGCGTGCCGGTCGTGAACAGGTTGCCGCCGACGTTGCCCGACAGGTCGATGCCGAGCGCGTTCTGCGCGTTGACCTGCGCGGCGAAGCTGGTCGCGATCGCGCCGAGCTGCGCTTCGGCCGGGTCGAGCGTCTGGCTGCGGAACGCGAGCAGGCCGCCGAGCGTGCCGCCCGACAGCGACGCGTCGGACAGCGCCTGGTTCGGCCCCTGCGGGTTCGCGCCGGCGATGCCCTGCGACACGACGGTCAGCTCGCTCGGATCGGACGGCGACGTGACGGCCGCGAGCTGGTAGCTCTTGTTCGCGACGACGAGCGGCGTGCCGCC
>NZ_ASSI01000234.1:0-23544 GCF_000466765.1 Burkholderia sp. AU4i
GTGCCGTGCGTGCCGTGCGTGCACGGGACCCGGTGCGCGACGTCCGGTTCCCGCCGCGCCGGCCCGGGCGTCGCCGGCGTCGCCGTCAGGATGAAAGCGTGGCCGGCTCGTGCGCGTCGCCCGATTCGACCGCATCGAGATCGACGCACTGCGCGTAAGTCGGCACCTCGCACGGCCAGTGCAGTCGTTCCGCGATACGCCGCCGCAGCGCATCGGCCGCCGCGGGTTCGCCGTGCGTGACGAAGGTCCGCACCGGCGCGCGTTGCATCGTGCCGAGCCAGCGGAGAATCTCCTCGTAGTCGGCATGCGCGGAGAGCGTCGTGATCGACTCGACCTGCGCGCGCACGCGCACGTATTCGCCGTGAATCTTCAGCGTCGGCTCGTGTGCGGCCAGCGCCGCGCCGCGTGTGCCGGCCGCCTGGTAGCCGACCAGCGCGATCGTGTTGCGCGCATCGGGCGCGTAGCGGCTCAGGTGATGCAGCACGCGGCCGCCCGTCGCCATCCCGCTGCCGGCGATGATGACCATCGGGCCATGATGGTCGGCGATCGCTTTCGACTGCTCGACCGACCGGATCATCGTGGCCGCGTGACCGAGCGCATTCGCTTCGGACGGCGTCAGCCGGTGCTCGAGAATATGGTGACGATAGATCTCGGTCACGTCCGTCGCCATCGGGCTGTCGAGATATACCGGGACGCGCGCCATGCGGCCGGACGCCTTCAGCCGCGCGATGTAGTGCAGGATTTCCTGCGCGCGCCCGACGGTGAAGCAGGGCATCACCACGACGCCGCCGCGCGCGAAAGTCTTGTCGAACAGCGCGGCCAGTTCGTTCTCCGGGTCCGATTCCGGATGCAGGCGGTCGCCGTACGTCGATTCGACGACCAGGAAGTCCGCATGCGCGGGCGCCAGCGGCGGCTGCATGATCGGGTCGTGATAGCGGCCGAGGTCGCCCGAGAACGCGAGCACCTTGTGATTCCAGTGCATCACGACGCTCGCCGCACCGAGGATGTGCCCGGCCGGCAGCAGGCGGAACGCCAGGCCGCCGCCCAGTGCGGTGCATTCGTCGAACGCGACGGGCTTCAGCAGTTGCAGCGCGCGCTGCGCATCTTCCAGCGTGTAGAGCGGCTGTGCGGGGTGATGCTTCGAGTAGCCGTGGCGGTTCGCGAAGTCGGCTTCTTCTTCCTGCAGCCGCGCGCTGTCGCGCAGCATGATGTCGCAGAGTTCGGCCGTGGCGGCCGTGCAGTACACGGGCCCGCGGTACCCTTCGCGCACCAGTACCGGAAGGTAGCCGGCATGGTCGATGTGCGCGTGCGTGAGCACGACCGCGTCGAGCGTGTCGGGCGCGAGCGGCAACGGGCTCCAGTTGCGCAGCCGCAGGTTCTTCGTGCCCTGGAACAGGCCGCAATCGACCAGCACGCGCCGGTTGCCGTGCTCGAGCAGGTACTTCGAGCCGGTCACGGTTTCGGTCGCGCCGAGAAAAGTCAGTTTCATGGATGCCTCACCGGGAGTCGAGGGAGCAGTGAACCGATTACAGCGCGGATGCGCGTGCAGCGATTGATGGAAATCAGGGATTGCCGTATCCGTGCCCAGGGCGGGCGAGGCTCGTCCCCCGGCCGTTGCGGCTGCGGCTTGACGTCAATCAACGCCCGGGCCGGACGGTGGCGCGATAGTGGTCGCATGCGCGGAGGCGATGTCGTGATCCCGCTCTCCGCGCGGGCCGCGTATATGCCGTACTCCATAAGCAGCGAGATTTCGACGCGATAGGGACGAATCCATCATGACGCTGATCGCCAACCTCGACGGCGCGCGGACCGGCTACCGGCTGTGCTTCGTCCGCGCGCCCTGGGCATGGTTTACGTGCCTGCCGCTCGACCTGCAATGCGGCCAAAGCTGGGCCGACGTGCCCTATCAGGACGTCGCGCAACCGCCTTACAGCGATTCGCGCACCCAGCTGCTGCGCGTGGCGTTCGACGCGCCGCGCCTGCTGCCGCCCGAAGCCGGGCGCCACGGGCAGGACTGGAGCGTCGAGCAGATCAACGGCGGCGCGGTGCCGTGGCTGCGCAGCGAGGAATTCGTCGACGCGATGAAGCTGGCCGTGCCGGCCGGCGCGACACTCGCCGAATTCGTCGAGACGATCGAGGCTGCCGGCGGTACCGTCTACGGCCCGCTCGGCTGGGCCGAGTTGCCGCCCTGGCAGCGGCCCGACATCGTGGCGCACACGTAGACGGGCGGGCTCCGGACGACCGCACTGCCGCGTTTCAGCCCGGGTCACCCCAGCCGCCGCCGAGCGCGACGTAGAACGCGACCGTGTCCTGCAACCGCTGCGCGACTGCCTGCAGCCACGCGAGACGTGCCTGGTGGTATTGCACGTCGGCGACCAGCAACTGGACGTAGCCCGAGATCCCCGCGTCGTAGCCGGCCTGCGTGAGCGTCAGCGCGTCGCGTGCCGCGGCCATCGCGCGGGCCTGCGCATCGAGCGCGGTTGCGTCGTTCGCGAGTGCGCGCAGCGCGTCGGCGACCTGCGAGAACGCAGACAGCACTACTTGCCGGTAGGTCGCGTCGGCTTCGTCGTACGCATCCTGCGCCGCACGCCGCTGGTTCAGCAGCGTGCCGCCGTGAAAGAGCGGTGCGGTGAGCCCGGCGCCGACGCTCCATGCGCGGCCGGCCGGCGCGAACAGCCGGCCGGCGACGGTGCTGTCGAAGCCGCCCGACGCGGACAGCGTGACATTCGGGTAGAGCGCGGCCGTCGCGACGCCGACCTGCGCACTGGCCACGTGCAGTTGCGCTTCCGCCTGCAGGATGTCCGGCCGGCGGCGCACCAGCGACGACGGCGCCGTATCCGGGAGGCTGGCCGGCAGCGCGATGCGCTCGAGCGACAGGTCGGGTGTCTGCCAGTCGGCGGGGTAGCGGCCGGCGAGCAGCGCGAGCAGGTCGTCGGCCTGGGCGCGTTTCTGGTCGAGCGCGGGCAGCGTCGCCTCGAGCGACGCCCGTTGCGATTCCAGCGTCAGCACCGCAACGTAGGCCGCCGCGCCGGCCGTCACCTGCGCGCGCGTCAGGCGGATCTGCTCGTCGAGCAGGCCGATCATCTCGCGCGTGGCCGCGGTTTCGTCCCGATAGGCGGCGCGCGCGACCATCGTGTTGACGACGTTGGCGGTCAGCATCAGGTACGCGCCCGCCAGCGCCTGGCGCTGTGCGTCGACGCCGGCCGTGAGCGCCTCGACCTGCCGCCGTTCGCCGCCCCACAGGTCGAGCGTGTAGCTGACCGTCGCCGACAGCGTGTACAGGTTGAAGATCGAGGCCGGCAGACCCTGCCCGGTGCGCAGCGGCGCATAGCGCTGGCGCGACGCGCCGGCCTGGGCATCCGCCTGCGGAAAGAACACGCCTTCGCCGGCCCGCAGCGCATGTTCGCTGCGCCGCAGCGTCGCCTCGGCGAGATCGAGCGTCGGGCTGCCGGTCAGCGCGTCGCCGACGGTCGAGTCGATCGCACGGCTGCCGAAGCGTGTCCACCAGTCGCGTGTGAGCGGCTCGCTCGCCGACAGCGCCTGTGTCTGCCCCCCGGCTGTCCATGCGCCGGTCGCGGCGTCCGCGGCGACGAAACGCGAGACATGCGGCGCGGGCGGACGGGTGAAGTCGGGCCCGACCATGCATCCGGCCAGCGGCGCGACGGCCGCGAGCAGGGCCGCCGCGCGCAGCAGGCCGCGGACGGGGCGATCATTTGCCGGCCACGTACACATCGACGATCTGCCCGGGAAACAACCGGACAGCCTTGTTCGGGACGATACGGAAAATGACCGGCAGCACCCGCACGTCGACGCGCTCGGTGCGCTGGTCGGACAATTCGATCTTCGGCGTGACGTACGGCTGCACGCGGACGAACTGGAGGTCGGCCTCGCCCGACGTACCGCGCACGAACATGTGGGCCTTCAGCGCGTGCAGGTCGGGCAACTGGTGGATCAGGATTTCGTCGATGTAGCAGCGCACCTGCAGGCGGTCGACCGGGCTGCCGAGCACCGCGACGGGCCCGTTGCCCTGCGTGTAGGTATCGTAGAGCCCCTGCGAGGTCAGGTACGAGCCGACGGCCGCGTTCATCGCGAGCACGGTGCCGTCCGCCGGCGCGCGCAGCGTGTAGCGGGCAAGCAGCGCGGCGGCCGCGTCGGCCGCGCGCCGCAGCGCGACGGCCTGCGCTTCCTGGTTGCGCACGTCGTAACGCCACGCGCCGGCTTTCGTCAGGCGATACTGCCGCGTCACGACGTCCAGGTTGGCCGCAGCGACGCGTACCGCGTTCGCGGCCGTGTCGAGCGCATCGCGGCTGACGGCCTTCGGGTCGATGTCGTATGCGCGCCGCTGCTTGTCGTACTGATCCTGCGCGAGCTTCAGGCTGGCCTGCGCGGCCGTGGTCTGCGCGGTGGCCACGTCGAGTACCTCGCGGCGCGGCTGCGCTTTCAGTTCGTCGAGCAGGGCGTCGGCCGCGTCGGCCTGTGCCGCGAGCTGCGCGGCGGTGGCGCGCTGCACCGAGTCGTCGATCGTCAGCAGCACATCGCCGGCCTTCACCGGATCGCCGTCGTGCACGAGGATGCGTGTCACCGCGCCCGGCACGTCCGGGTAGACGTTCACGTTCGCGCCGGCCGGCTGTTCGCTTTCGACGATGCCGTTCGCATAGACGCCGCGCGCGTACGGATTGGCGGCCGGCTTGAATACCGGTGGCTGCGGCGGTTCCTGACGGCTGTACACCCACGCGGCGACGACGCTTGCCAGGAAGCCGAGCAGGGCCGCCACGAACACGAGCCGGTGCTTCATCGCGCACCTCCGCGGTCGATCCCGTTCAGCTTGCCGTCCTCCATCCGCAGGATGCGATCCGCGTATTCGAAGATCCGTGCGTCGTGCGTGACGATCACGATGCAGCGCGTGTCGTTCAGCACCTGGTGCTTGACGAAGTCGATGATCATGCGGCCCGTGTCGCCGTCGAGCGACGCGGTCGGCTCGTCGAGGATCAGCAGGTCGGGCTGGCTGACGATCGCGCGCGCGATCGCGACGCGTTGCTGCTCGCCGCCGGACAGCTTGACGGGCGGCAGTTGCGCGCGATTGCCGAGCCCGACGACGTCGAGGTAACCGAGCGCTTCGTGCATCGCCTCGTCCCACGGCCGGCGTTTCAGGATCAGCGGAATCGCGACGTTCTCCACGGTCGTGAGCCGCGGGAACAGGTGGTAGTCCTGGAATACGAAGCCGATCCGGTTCAGCCGGAAATCGGCGATCGCGTCGTTCGGCTGCGCCCACAGGTCGACGCCGTCGATCGACACCGAGCCGGATTCCGGCCGCAGGATGCCCGAGATCACGCTGAGCAGCGTCGTCTTGCCGCTACCGGACGGCCCGACGATCAGCAGCATCTCGCCGAAGTTCGCCTGCATCGACACGTCGCGCAACGCCTGCGTGCGCGCGTCGCCTTCGCCGAACCACTTGCTGACGCCTCGTGCGTCGATCGCGACGTTCGCCATCGTCAGCCCCGGAAGATGTCGAACGGCTCGATGCGCAGCACGCGCCGCACGCCGAGATAGCTCGAGATCGTCGCGATCACGACCACCATCCCGAACGCGAGCGCCAGGTTGCCGAACGTGACGAGCGCCGCGTAATCCGGAATCTGCAGCTTCGCGAGGCTGATCATCAGCACGCACAGGCCGACGCCGATGCCGTAGCCGGTCAGCGCGGTGAACGTCGCCTGGAACAGGATCATCACGACGAGTTCGCGGCTTTTCGCGCCGATCGCTTTCAGCGCGCCGAACTTGTCGAGGTTCTCGAGGATGAACGCATAGAACGTCTGGCCCGAGATCGACAGGCCGATGATGAAGCTGATGATCGTCATCAGCATGATGTTGGTGCCCAGCCCGGTCTCGTACTTGTAGAAGCGTGCGATCTGCGCGATGAATTCGTCGCGCGTGTATGCGCGATAGCCGAGCGATTGCACGACGGCCTTGATGTGCGCGATGTCGGCGGCCGATTTCGGCTCGACGAGAATGTACGACGTCGTGAAGCGCGGCGACGGAATGTACCGGATCGCGCGAGCGTATGTGGTGTAGAGCGTCGGCGTGCCGAACAGGCCGCTGGCCGCCACCTTCGCGATGCCGACGATCACGCCGCGATGGTCGTTCAGTTCGAAATCGGTGCCGACCGACGGATTCTCGAGTTTCGGAAACTCGGGGTCCTGGATCGCGATGAAGCCGTTCTCCGCGTAGATGTCCTCGATGTGGCCCTGCAGCATCGTCGGACGGCCGAGCAGGCTCGCGTCGTCGAGGCCGACGACCGTCACGGCCTGGTAGGTGCCGGAGCGCAGCTTCACGAGCGCGGCGCCGGAGTAAAGCGGCACCGCATACTTGACGCCGTCGGTGCTGCGCACCACGTCGAGCACGTAGTCGGGCATGCCGATGCTGTTCGCGATCGTCTTCACGGCCGGGTCCATCACCCACACTTTCGCGCCGATGTTGATGACGGACGCCGACGACTTGTTCAGGATCCCGGCGAACAGCGACGTCATCTCGATCATCAGCAGCACGGAGAACGTAATGCCGACGGTCAGCGCGGTGAACTTCGCGCTGTCGTTCACGAGCAGCTTGAACGCGAGGCGGAGGATGCCGTTCATGACGGTGAATGCGAGGGATGCGGGCGCATCACGAATCCTCGCCGGCGGCCGAATCCAACTGTGCGACGAAAGCGGCGACGCCCGAAACGAGCGCGAGGATCGCGTACGGAAGGACATGCACGCCGACCAGCATCGCGTGCACGACGCCCAGCAGCGACGAGAGTGCGATGAACACGCCGAGCGTGGCAAGAACGATCCGGTTTGGCAGGCGCATCATGACGTTCTCCGGCGAGGCGGCCGCCGGCCGCCCGTGAGCGTGATGCCGACATGCCGCCATCGCGGCCGCCGCGGCTATCACAGGACGTGACGTCATGATCGCGTGAAGGGTGCCGGCACGGTTGATCTGTATCAACGGACGAATCCGGGCGCCGCGCGGGCGCCTGGCCGCCTGCCGGGCCGGTTACGCCATTTGGGCGATCGTCTTGCGAAAGCGGGTCAGCGACAGCAGGAACAGCGCGCAGCCGATCGCGAACAGCACCGCGAACTGGATCCAGACCGCATCGAGGCCCGCGCCGCGGTACAGGATGCGTTGCGCGAGTTCGACGAAATGCGTGGTCGGCGCGGCCAGCATGATGTCCTGCACGGCGAGCGGCATGCTCTCGCGCGGTGTCAGCCCGCCTGACAGCAGTTGCAGCGGCAGCAGCACGAGCACGAGCAACATCCCGAACTGCGGCATGCTGCGCACGAGCGTCGCGAGAAAAATCCCCATCGACGTCGTCGCGAACAGGTGCAGCGCCATCCCGGCCACGAACAGCGGGATGGAGCCCGGAATCGGCACGTGCAACGCTCCGCCCACGACCAGCGTCAGCGACGCGACGGCCGCCACCGTGACGACGAGCCCCATCGACCAGACCTTCGCGAGCATGATTTCCGCGGCGGTGACCGGCATCACGAGCAGATGCTCGATCGTGCCGTGCTCGCGTTCGCGGATCAGCGCGGCCCCGGTGAGGATCATCGACAGCATCGTCACGTTGTTGATCAACTCCATCAGCGCGCCGAACCACACTTCGTCGAGATTCGGGTTGAAGCGCATCCGCATCGCGAGATCGACGGGCGACGACGCCGTGCCGCGATAGCGCCGCACGAATGCGTCGATCTCGCCCGACACGATCTGCTGCACGTAGCCGCCGCCGGTAAAGGCCTGCGTCATGCGGGTCGCGTCGACGTTGAGCTGGATCGTCGCGTGACGGCCGGCGAGCACGTCGCGCTGGAAATCCGGCGGAATGTCGAGCGAGAACGTGTAGTCGCCGTTGTCGAGGCCGCGATCGGCCGCGGCCGCGTCGACGATCGGCGGCGGTGCGAACTGCGGCGGGAAGAACGCCGACGCGATGCGTGCCGACAGCGGCGATGCGTCTTCGTCGACGATCGCGATCGGCACCTTGTGCAGCGTTTCCGGGCGCGCGGTGGCCGCGACGTAGATCGACGCGCTGAACGTGTAGACGATCAGCATCAGCAGGATCGGGTCGCGGGCGAGGCTCCAGAGCTCCTTGACCCCGAGCCGGAAGATGACGAGCAGGCGCGACATGGTCAGCGCTCCTGTTTGCGCAGCAGGACGGCGGTCATGGCCAGGATGGCCGGCGCCGCCGCGAGCAGCGGCCAGAACTGCGACGACAGGTCGCCCAGGCCGAGCGCCTTGTTGTAGACGCCGCGGCTGATCGCGAGCATGTAGGTGGCCGGGTAGACCGCCCCGATCCACTTGCCGGCGCCTTCCAGCGACGACAGCGGCGTGAGCAGCCCCGAGAACTGCACGACGGGAATCAGCGTGCCGACGATCGTCATGAAGATCGCGGCGATCTGGCTGCGCGTGAACGTCGACGCGAACAGGCCGATGCCCGTGGCCACCACGTTGAAGACCAGCACCGCGGCCGCGAGCGTGAAGAAACTGCCCTTGATCCGCACGCCGAACGCGACGTCGGCCAGCACGACCATCAGCAGGAAGTTCAGCATCGCAAGCATCACGTAGGGCGCCTGCTTGCCGAGCAGGAATTCCGCGCGTGTGACGGGCGTGACGTACAGGTTGACGATCGACCCGAGCTCCCGTTCCCGGACGACGGCGAGCGCCGTCAGCATCGCGGGCAGCATCAGCAGCAGCATCGGCATGATGGCCGGAATCATCGCCGGCAGGCTCCTGACGTCCGGGTTGTAGCGATAGCGCACGGCGATCTCGACGGCCGGCGCAAGCGACGCGCCGAGCCGGCGCTTCGCCTGGTCGCGCAGCCAGTTCTCGTGCATGCCGGCGACGTAGCCGCGGATCGTCTCGGCGCGCATCGGCATCGCGCCGTCGATCCACGCGCCGATCTCGACCCGGCGGCCGTGCGCGACGTCCCGCGCGAACCCGGGCGGAATCTCGATCGCGAGCGACAGCTGGCCGTTGCGCATGCGGCGGTCGATCTCGCGCTCGTCCGCGAGCGGCGCGCGCGGCACGAAGTAGCGCGAGCCGCCGAGGTTCTGCGCATAGTCCTGGCTCAGGATCGACTGGTCGCGGTCGAGCACCGCGAACGTCAGGTTGTCGACGTCGAGGCTGATGCCGATGCTGATGACGCACATCAGGACGAGCGACCCGAACAGGGCCAGCGTCGCGCGCAGCGGGTCGCGCCGCAGCTCCAGCACTTCCCGCCACAGGTAGCTGCCGGCCCGCGCCGGGCTGAACCACGCGGCCGCGCGGGCGGTGCCGGCCCCGCTGGCGGGGGCCTCGGGCGGCGCGCTCAGCCAGCCCGCGTCGGACGCGGCGTCCATCGGGACGCTGTCCGCACGCTGCGCGTCGGTCAGGTATGCGATGAACGCCTCCTCGAGCGTGCCGGCGCCGCGCATGCGCACGAGTTCCCCCGGCGACGCGCTGGCGAGCACCCGGCCCGCGTGCATCAGCGAGATGCGATCGCAGCGCTCGGCTTCGTTCATGAAGTGCGTCGAGATGAAGATCGTCACGCGATCCTGCCGGGCGAGCTCGATCATCAGCCGCCAGAAGTCGTCGCGCGCGACGGGATCGACACCCGACGTCGGCTCGTCGAGGATCAGCAGTTCGGGCTTGTGCACCATCGCGACCGCGAGCGACAGCCGCTGCCGCATGCCGAGCGGCAGGCTTTCGGGTAACGCGTCGAGTACGCCGGTGAGCCCGAAGCGCCCGGCCATTTCGTCGACCCGCCCCGGCACGTCCGCCTCCGGCACGCCGAACAGGCGCGCATGCAGCACGAGGTTCTGCCGGACGGTCAGCTCGCCATACAGCGAAAACCCCTGCGACATGTAGCCGACCCGCCGGCGCGTGTCGATGTCGTCGGCCGCGACCGGCTGGCCGAACAGCGTCGCCGTGCCTTCGGAGGCCGGCAACAGGCCCGTGAGCATCTTCATCGTCGTCGACTTGCCGCAGCCGTTGGAGCCGAGGAAGCCGAAGATCTCGCCGCGGCGGATTTGCAGGCTCACGTGATCGACCGCGACGAAATCGCCGAACCGCATCGTCAGCCCGTCGGCCTCGATCGCGTAGCCGGCGGCGGGTTCGGGCTGAAACGGCGCGATCCGGATCGGCTCGTGCCCGCGCCGCTGCGCGTCCGGGAGCAACGCGACGAATGCGCGTTCGAGCGTGTCGCACCCGGTGCGGGCCAGCAGCTCGTCCGGGCTGCCGGTCGCCAGCACCCGCCCGGCGTCCATCGCGATCAGCCAGTCGAAGCGCCGGGCTTCGTCCATGTACGCGGTCGCCACCAGTACGCTCATCGCCGGGCGGGCGGCCCGGATGCGCGTGATCAGTTCCCAGAACTGGGCGCGCGACAGCGGATCGACGCCGGTCGTCGGTTCGTCGAGGATCAGCAGGTCGGGATCGTGGATCAGCGCGCAGCACAGGCCGAGCTTCTGCTTCATGCCGCCGGACAGTTTGCCGGCGGGGCGATCCAGGAACGGGTGGAGGCCGGTGCTGCGCGTGAGCGCGTCGATCCGGCGGCGCCGCTCCGCCGCATCGTGGCCGAACAGCCGCGCGAAGAACTGCAGGTTTTCCTCGACGGACAGCGTCGCGTAGAGGTTCCGGCCCAGGCCTTGCGGCATGTACGCGATGCGCCGGCACACGCGCGCGCGATGACGGCGCGACGACAGGTCGGCGCCGAGGACCCAGACGCGCCCCTGCTGGATCGCGCGTGCGCCGGACACGAGCGCGAGCAGGCTCGACTTGCCGACGCCGTCCGGGCCGATCAGCCCGACCATGCGGCCGGCCGGGATGTCGAGCGTCACGTCGTCGAGCGCGGCCTTGTCGCCGTAGCGCAGCGAGACGCCGGACAGCCGCGCGACCGGCGCGGGTGCCGGCGGCGTTTCGGTCGCGCCGGCACCGGTATCGGCCGGGAGCGCCGATTTCATTGCGGCACCCGGACGGCGAGGCGCGCCGGCCACGCGGCGTTCGGATCGACCTTCAGCCACGCGACACCCGGCAGCCCGGTCTTGACGAGCTTCAGGTGGCGCTGCAGCAGGTCGCGGTCGATGCGCGCCTTCACCCGGAACATCAGCTTCTGCCGTTCGGTGGCCGTCTCGACCGTCTTCGGCGTGAACTGCGCGGTGCTCGACACGTACGACACGCGGGCCGGAATCACGTATTCCGGCGCGGCATCGAGCACGATCCGCACGTCGGCGCCGAGCGGCACGCGGCCGACGACCGTCTCGGGCAGGAAGAACGTCATGTAGACGTCCGACAGGTCGACCACGTTGACCACCTTGCCGCCGGCCGGCAGCACCTCGCCCGATTCGGCCACGCGATACTGCACGCGCCCGTCGCGCGGCGAGGTCAGGTCGCTGTCCGAGATGTCGGCCTGCACGCGCGCGACGGTTGCCTGCGCGGCCGTTACCGCCGAGTGCGCGGCGACCAGCTGGGCCCGGGTCGCGTCGATCGCGGCCTGGGCAGCCTGCACCTGCGCGCGCGCCGCATTCACGGTCGCCCGCAGGCTGCCGGCGCGTGCGCGATCGTCGTCGAGTTCCTGCATCGACGACGCGCCGTCGCGCGACAGCGTTTCGGAGCGCGCGAGCCGCCGTGTCGCCGCATCCAGTTCGCTTTCCCGCTGGACGACGACGGCCTCGGCCGCCGCCTTGTCGCTGCGCCGCTGCGCGACCTGCGCGTCGATGCTCGCCGCCGTGTTCACGGCCTGCTCCTCCCGGGCGCGCGCCTCGTCGAGCTGGGCCTGCAGGACGACCACGTCCATGCGCGCGAGCGGCTGCCCGGCCTTCACGAAGTCGCCTTCGTCGACGAGCATCGCGGTGACGCGTCCCGGCAGCTTGGTCGCGACGTCGATCTCGGTCGCCTCGATGCGGCCGTTGCCGCTCACGAGGCCGGCATCGGCCTGCCCGTCACGCCAGCGCGTCCATCCGAAATACGTGATGCCGATCGCGAGCACGGCGACGCCTGCCCCGATCAGAAGAGGGCGCTTGAGGGTTTTCATCGTGTGGAATCCGGATTCGTCGATTCGTTGGTCGATTCGTTGGTCGGTCGCGCGGCGCCCGCGCCGCCGTCTTGCGTGGCGCCGCCGAGCGCGCCGTACAGCGCGACGCGGCTCGACAACAGCGCGCGACGCGTCATCACCCATTGCTGCTCCGCGTTCATCAGGTCCCGCTGCGCGTCGAGCACCTCGAGGAAGCGGGTCGCGCCGCTGTCGTAGCGCAGCTTCGCGAGGCGGGCCCGCTCGGCCTGAGAATCCAGCGTGGCGCGCTCGATACGCACCTCGTCGGCCAGCCAGTAGCGGGACGCAAGCGCATCGGACACGTCGCGAAACGCGCTCTGGATCGTCCGCTCGTACCGCGCGAGCGCTTCGTCGCGCTGCGCGTGCGCGAGCGCGAGATTCGAGCGGTTGCGGCCGCCGTCGATCAGCGGCAGCGTCACGTTCGGGATCACCGACCAGACGCCGGTGCTGGACGTCAGCAACTCATGCAGCGCGCTGCTGCCCGAGCCGATCGAGCTCGTCAGCGCGATGCGCGGAAAGAACGCGGCGCGCGCCGCGCCGATGTTCGCGCGGGACGCCTGCAGTTCGTGTTCGGCCGCGATCACGTCCGGCCGCTGCGCGAGCAGCGACGAGGGCAGGCCGGGGGCGAGCGAAGGCGCGACGGCGGCGTCGTCGAGCGCGAGCGGCGTGCCGGCCAGATCCGGCGGCGCACCGACCAGCAGGGCCAGTGCATCGGCCGCCGATGCGCGCGCCTGTTGCAACTGGGCGCCGAGGGATTCCGCTTGCTGCAGCAGGATCTCCGCCTGCGTCAGGTCGAGGCGCGAGATCGCGCCGGCCGCATGGCGAAGCCGGAAAATCCGCAGCGACTCGCGGCGCGTGTCGATCGTCGCGCGGGTCAGCGCGATGCGCTCGTCGTACTCGCACAGCGTCAGGTACGCGTTGGCGACCGACGTGATCACGCTCAGCGTCGCGGCACGCCGGGCCGCATCGCTCGCGAGATAGCGCTGCAGCGCCGCTTCCTTCAGGTTGCGCACGCGGCCCCAGAAATCGAGTTCCCATTGCGTCTCGGCCAGCCGGACCTCGTAGGCCTGGCCGATGAACGGGGTGGGCGTGAGGAGCCCGCCCGGCGCGCGAAACCGCGCATAGGCCGCGCCGGCGCCGATCGTCGGCCACTGGTCCGCGCTGCGGATGCCGTAGACGGCACGGGCCTGTTCGACGCGCGCGACGGCCGCGCGCAGGTCGCGATTGTTGGCGAGCGCCTGCGCGATCAGCGCCCGCAGGCGCGCATCGACGAAGTAGTCCTGCCATGCGGGCACCTGCGCGGCCGTGGGCGTGGCGCCGGCCGACGGATCCGGAAAGGTGGCCGGGATCGGCGCGGCGGGGCGCTGGTCCGGCGGGGCGAGCGACAGGCATCCGGACAGCAGGCCGATACTCGTTGCGAGCGCAACGAAACGCCCGTACCGGGAAGCTGCAGTGCGGAACACGACGGGAAGCGCGGTGGCGCGCATGGAAAGCCTCGGCGAATACGGAAACGCGGGGTGGCGCCGCCTCGTGGCGTCGCCGCTTCGGGTTCACTTATATCCGACGATTGACGCTCCTACCCTTGATCTGCATCACTTCCGCGGGAATGCGTTTCGAGCGGTGCTTCGGTTGACAGGCGCGCCGGAACATGGCCCTGGGCTGCGGGTTGCGCCGGGCCCGACGCGGTCGCGCGCGTCACGGCCGGTCGCCGGGGGCGAGGTTCAGCAGGACGGCGAACGAGAGGATGCTCAGGATCAGCGTGACGATCGAGTATCTGAACACCCGCTCGTCGAACAGCATGCCGTGAATGATGCCGCCCAGCGATGCGAGCGCGATGAATACGCTGAGCGTCGCCAGCGAGATGCGGTATTGCCTGCGGTTCATGACGGTCTCCCGGGGAACGGCGGTCGCAACGATGCGAAGCGTGCGGGCCGCCACGAATGTCGCGGCGCCGCCGGGGTCATGATCGCGTCGCGCCCGGTCGCGCAGTTGATCTGCGTCAACGGAAAAATCGGGATCGAGTGGGTGCGACGGCGGCTGCCGCAAGCACGGCGTTGATTGATCCTCGTCAAACCGCCGGCGCCGCCTTGCGCGATGCTGAATCCGGTGCGGCCCCATCGCCGATCGCGAATGTCGCGACCGGCACGGCCCGACAGGAGACGGCAATGAAGTCCGATGCGGCACTCAAGCAGGATGTCGAGCAGGCGCTGTTCTGGAATCCGGCGGTCGATGCACGGCGGATCGACGTCGACGTACACGACCGGATCGTGACGTTGCGCGGCACGGTCGACAGCTGGGCCCAGAAACTCGAGGCGCAGAAAACGGCGCTGCATGTCGAGGATGCGCGCGCGCTGGTGCTCGAACTGAACGTCGCGCCGCCGGAGAACGCGTGCGCGGACCAGGAACTGGCGATCGCGATCACGTTCGCGCTCGGCTGGCAGGAGGCGCTGCGCGATCACAAGATTCGCGTCGAGGTCGATCACGGTTGCGTGACGCTCGACGGTGAAGTCGATCATGCATACCAGAGCCGGGCGGCGGAAAAGATGGTCAGCCGGATGATCGGCGTCGTCGGCGTCGCGAACCGGATCCGCGTGCGCACGGACCACACGGTGCCGGACGTCGGCACGCGGATCGCCGAAGCGCTTGCGCGTCGCGCGCAGCGCGAATCCGCGGGAATTGCGATCGACGCGGCCGACGGCATCGTCACGTTGACGGGCAAGGTCGCGTCGCTCGCCGAGAGGCGCGCCGCGTGCGGTGCGGCCGGATCGGTGAGAGGCGTTCGGGAGGTCGTCGACCGGCTCACCGTCGGCTGACGGCTCGCCAGTGCTGTCCACTGCGAGGAGAAGCAGTCATGAACCGTTCGAATTCCGGCCCCGGCCGACACCCTCTGCGCCGCGACAGGCGCATGCAGCCGCATACGAAGGACAGCTACCGCGATCCGAAGCGGCCGAAGGGCGACAGGATCTGCGAAGGCTGCGGCGCCGTCTGCGACGCGGGCCGCTGGACGTGGTACGCGACGCCGCTCGATCGGCGCCAGCTCGAATGCCCGGCCTGCAGGCGCATGCGGGAAAACCTGCCGGCGGGCGAACTGGTGCTGCACGGCGCGTACCTGTGCGCGCACCGGGCGACGATTCTCGACCTGCTCGAGCGCCAGGCCATTCTGGAGACGAGCGAGCACGCGCTCGAACGCATCATGGAAATCGAGAAATCCGCCGATACGGTCGTCGTCCGCACGACGGGCGTGCACATGGTGCGACGGCTGGCGGAAGCGTTGCTGCATGCGCATCACGGCGATCTCGCACTCAACTATCGCGATGGCGAGGACATCCTGCGCGCGCAATGGACGCGCAACGACGCATGAACGGAGGTGTGTCCGGCGAGCGGGCCCGATACGATGAAAAAATCATTCGATTATTCCGGACTGCTGATCCCGTTCGTGTTTGCCGCGCTGGTGGCGTATCAGCTGCTGATGGCCCGGCCGGCAACGACGTCGATCCCGTACAGCGACTTTCACCGCCTGGTCGATGCGCGGCTCGTCGACGATCTGGACATCGGCCAGTCGTCGATTTCGGGCGTGCTGCGCATGCCCGAGGCCGCCGCGAACCTGCCGGCCTCCGACGCGGCCGCCGTGAAGAAGGCCGGGCCGCCGTGGCGCTTCACGACCAACCGGGTCGCTGACGATCGTCTCGTCACCGAACTCACGGCCGCCGGTATCCGCTATCGCGGCGTGCCGGATTCGGGCTGGCTGGAAACGCTTGCCGGGTGGATGTTGCCGGTGATCGTCCTCGTGACGTTCTGGAGCTTCATGATGCGCAGGCCGGGCGGCGTCCGGGACTTCAGCGGCATGGGCAAGAGCCAGGCGCGCGTGTACGTGCAGCAGGAAACCGGCATCACGTTCGACGACATCGCCGGCATCGACGAGGCGAAGGCCGAACTGCAGCAGATCGTCGCGTTCCTGCGCAACCCCGAACGCTACCAGCGGCTCGGCGGCAAGATCCCGAAGGGCGTGCTGATCGTCGGTGCGCCCGGCACCGGCAAGACGCTGCTCGCGCGCGCGGTGGCCGGCGAGGCGGCCGTGCCGTTCTTCACGATCAGCGGCTCGGCGTTCGTCGAGATGTTCGTCGGGGTCGGCGCGGCACGCGTGCGCGACCTGTTCGAGCAGGCGCAGCAGAAGGCGCCGTGCATCGTGTTCATCGACGAGCTCGATGCGCTCGGCAAGGCGCGCGGCGTCGGCCTGATGTCCGGCAACGACGAGCGCGAGCAGACGCTCAACCAGCTGCTCGTCGAGATGGACGGCTTCCAGGCCAATTCGGGCGTGATCATCATGGCCGCGACCAACCGGCCGGAGATCCTGGATCCGGCGTTGCTGCGGCCCGGGCGCTTCGACCGCCACATCGCGATCGACCGGCCCGACCTGAACGGCCGCAAGCAGATCCTTGCCGTGCACACGAAGCGCGTGAAGCTGGCCCCGGAGGTCGACCTTGCCGAGCTGGCGCAGCGCACACCGGGCTTCGTCGGCGCGGATCTCGCGAACGTCGTCAACGAGGCCGCGCTGCACGCGGCCGAGCTCGGCAAGCCGGCGATCGGCATGGCCGACTTCGACGAGGCGATCGATCGCGCGATGACGGGCATGGAGCGCAAGAGCCGCGTGATGAACGACGAGGAAAAGCGGACCATCGCGTACCACGAGGCGGGGCACGCGCTCGTCGCGCAAAGCCGCGTGCATTGCGATCCGGTGAAGAAGGTGTCGATCATCCCGCGCGGCATCGCGGCGCTCGGCTACACGCAGCAGGTGCCGACCGAGGATCGCTACGTGCTGCGCAAGAGCGAGCTGCTCGACCGGCTCGACGTCCTGCTCGGCGGGCGCGTTGCCGAGGAGCTCGTGTTCGGCGACGTATCGACCGGCGCGCAGAACGACCTCGAGCGAGCGACCGCGCTGGCGCGGCACATGGTCATGCAGTACGGGATGAGCGCGAAGCTCGGCCTGGCGACGCTGGACGACGCGACGCCGCAAGGCGGTTCACCCGGCGTGTGGACGCCGGGCGACGGCCGCTGCAGCGAACACACCGCGCAGTTGATCGACGAGGAGGTGCGCGCGCTGCTCGAAGACGCGCACGTCCGCGTCGCGGCGACGCTCGGCGAGCATCGCGACGCGCTCGAACGGATCGCGCGGTGCCTGCTGCAACACGAGTCGATCGATCACGACACGCTGGTGGCGCTCATTACGCCGCCGGACGATCGCGATGCGGCGCCCGGGCCGGCGCGAGCCGATGCGGAGCCGGTAGCGGCCACGGACACGTCGGCCTGACGCGCGACTGGCGAGCGGGCCGCTCAACAGCCGATGCAGACCGCGCCGTCGCGCGGTTGCGCGGTGTCGTCGGTAACGACCGACGCGAGCCGCGGATCGGGGCGGAACACCGTGATGCCCTTGAGCCGGTCGCGCCACGCCGCGAAGAACAGCGCGTCGACCTGCGCCAGCGAACACTGGCTGTCCAGCGTCACGGTCTTCGAGATGCCGGCGTCGACGCAGGGCTGGAGCGCCGCGAGCATCGCGACGTGATCGAGCGGTGCGATCTCGGCCGCGGTAGCGAAATAGTCCGGCAGCCCGACGCCGTTGCCATGCAGCGCGCGAAACAGCCGGTAAGCATGGTTCTGTACCCGGAACGCGCGTACCTGCCCGTCTGCCGTGCGGACCATCCGGCGCTGCGTCCAGCCGACGGCCGGCTCGATGCCGTTCGAGCAGTTGTCGCAGAACGCGAGACTCACGCTGCCGGCCGGCGCGAACGACAGCAGATGGCTGTTGCGCAGCCCGTGCCGGTCGATCGCGTGATGCACCTTCAGCGGCAGCCGCATCCGGTAGGCGGGGCCGGTCAGGTAAGCGGCCGGATCGTAGGCGGGAAACGCGCCGCGCTCGGCGGCCAGCGCGGCCGATGCGGCAAACGCGTGCTCGCGCATCGTCAACGCGATGCTGCGCGCACATGCGCGCGCCTCGACGCTGTCGTAGCGTAGCCGCAGCATCGTCAGCGCGTCGCCCAGGCCCGTCACGCCGACACCGATGCGCCGTGTGCGCTGCGCTTCACGTGCATGCGCGGCGAGCGGCCATGCGGTGCGGTCGAGCACATCGTCGAGCAGGCGCACCTGGACGTGCACCGCGTCGGCGAGCGCCGTGAAATCGATGCGCGGCTCGCCGCCGATGCCGAACGGGTGATGCACGAACCGCGACAGGTCGATCGGCCCGAGCACGCAGCTGCCGTAGGGCGGCAGCGGCTGTTCGCCGCACGGGTTCGTCGCGTCGATCCGCTCGTGCTCGCGCAGCGGGTTCGCGTCGCGGATCGTGTCGAGGAACAGCAGCCCGGGTTCGGCGCTGTCGCGTGCGGCGTTGACGATCGTTTGCCACAGCTTGCGAGCAGGAACCGTCGCATGAAGGTAGCGCCCGTCCTGCCGCCGGAGCGACGCAGCGTCGGCTGCGTGGCGCGGCGCGTGATGGACGAGCGCCCAGGGCAGATCGTGCGCGACCGCTTCCATGAACGCGTCCGTGATGCCGACCGACAGGTTGAAGGTCGGCCAGCGCGATCGCCCGCGCTTGGCCGTGACGAACGCGGCCAGATCCGGATGATCGCAGCGCAGCACGCCCATCTGCGCGCCGCGGCGCGGGCCGGTGAACGGCAGCGTGCGGCACATCGCATCGAAGCGGTCGATCGCCGCGCAGGCGCCACGTTCGGCCGACAGGCGGCGTTCGTACGCGCCGGCGGGCGGCACCGGCGAGAAGTCGTAGCCGATTCCGCCGCCCATCAGCAGCGTGAGCCGGGCGTCGTCGAGCGCCTGCGCGAGCGCCGCGTCGGTGCCTTGCAGCGGCGTCTCCACGGGAACCGCGAGCGGGTGGACGAAGCAGTTGATCATCGTTCCGCCTGCCGTCGAGCCGGCATTCGCCATGATGCGGCCGGCGCCGATCGCGCCGCGCTGCAGGTTCAGGAAGAACGTGCGCTCGGCCCGGGCGCGCAACGCGGGCGGCTCGGCGAGTGACAGTGCATGGGCGACACGCTGGAAGACGGCTGCGCGCGACGTTTCGCCGGGCTGCGCATAGCGCTCGGCGAGCACGGTGGTGCAAAGCGGCTGCTCGTCCATGGCGGGGCTCGGCGACGACGGATGACTCACTGTAAGGGCCTGCCCGCCCGCGTCGTTGATCGAGCGCAATCCGGCGCGGTTGCGGCATCGTTTGACGGTCGTCAACGCGGTGCGAAGGTGCATGCGTAAGGTGGTGTCAGGGCCGGCCTGCGCCGATGGCCGGAACGCGGCACGGCCGCGGGCGGGCGCCGCGCAAGCCCGCGAATCGTGTCTTCCACCGACCACGCGCCATGACCGAGATCGTTACCGTCACATTGAATCCGGCCGTCGATGTCTCGACGTCGGTCGAACATATCGTCGATACGCACAAGCTGCGCTGCGCGCGACCCAGGCGGGACCCGGGCGGCGGCGGGATCAACGTCGCCCGGACCGTTCACCGGCTCGGCGGCGACTGCGTTGCGCTGTACCTGGCGGGCGGGCCGACGGGCGACGTGCTGACGCTGCTGCTCGAAGCCGAACACGTGCCGTCCGTCCGCCTGCGGATCGCCGGCGAGACGCGCGAGAACGTGTGCGTGACCGAGACCGCGACGGGGCGTGAATACCGTTTCCTGATGCCGGGGCCGTCGGTCACGGCCGCCGAGTGGCGCGACTGCGCGGCCCGCATCGCGGCCTTGCAGCCCGCGCCGCGTTATCTCGTGCTGAGCGGCAGCCTGCCGCCCGGCGCGCCGGACGACCTGTATGCGGCGCTCGCGCGGACGGCCGCCGCGAACGGCAGCCGGGTGGTCGTCGACGCGGCGGGCCCGGCGCTGCGCGCCGCCCTCGACGCCGGTGTCCATCTCGTGAAGCCCAGCCTCGACGAACTGAGCGCGCTGGCCGGTGAACCGCTCGACGAAGCGTCGGCATGCCGGAAGGCGGGCGAGCTCGTCGTGCAGGGGCGCGCCGACATCGTTGCGCTGACACTCGGCGCGCGCGGCGCATGGGTCGTCACGCGCGAGCGCGCGCTGCGCCTGCCGGGCAGGCCCGCGGCCGTGTGCAGCACGGTGGGTGCCGGCGACAGTTTCGTCGGCGGGATGATCTGGGCGCTGGCGCGCGGCGTGCCGTTCGACGACGCATGCCGGTATGCGCTGGCGGCATCGGCCGCGTCGGTCGAGCATCCCGGTACGGCACTGTGTACACGTGAGGACGTCGAACGGATTCATGCGGAACTGGTTGCGCAGGCACGCGGCACGGCCATGGCGCGAGGCGCGGCATGAGCTTGCGCGCGATCGTCTGCCTGCTGCTGCTGTCGTGCCTGCCGTGGATGGCGTCCGCCGGCGCCGGCACGGTCGCGCCCGTGTCGCAACGCGTGCTGATACTCGTCTATCACCGGTTTGCGACGCAACGCTTGGATTCGATGACGGTGCGCACCGGGACGTTCATCGAGCAACTGCACGCGATCGAGGCGAGCGGCTACCGTATCGTGCCGCTCGCCGACGTCGTGCGCTGGCACGACGGCCAGACGGATGCGCTACCGGCGCGCGCGGTCGCGATCACGGTGGACGACGGTCACCGTTCCGTCTACGACGTGCTGCGCCCGCTGCTGGCGGCGCATCCGGTGCCGGTCACGCTGTTCATCTATCCGTCGGCGATTTCCAACGCCCGCTACGCGATGACGTGGGATCAGTTGCGCGCGCTCGGCCGATCCGGCGGATACGATATCGAGTCGCATACCTACTGGCATCCGAATTTCGCCACCGAGCGCGCGCGGCGCACGGAAGCGGATTACCAACGATTCGTCTCGTTCCAGTTGGGCCGGTCGCGCGAGCGGCTCGAGTCCGAAACCGGTCGGCCGATTCGGCTGCTGGCCTGGCCGTTCGGCGTCCATGATGCGCAGACCGACCGGCTGGCCGCTCGCGAAGGCTATGTCGCGGCGTTCACGATCGATGGCCGCCCCGTCCGGCCGACGGATCCCCCGATGGCATTGCCGCGCTATCTGATGACGGACGCGTGCGGCACGCGATGCATGAACGGATTGCTGCAAACCGCCGGGGAGCACCCGTGACTAGTCAGCGGATCGCGGGGTTACCGCGGTCGTTCGCCGACGTCGTCTCCGTCGGGGTTCACGCCGGACCGGATCCCGTGGAGCCCGCTGCATCGTCGCTGCGTTCCTGCCGCGATGCCCGCCGGCCGGCACGGCGGGATCGGCCAGCCTCTACTAGCCGGATCGACCATGCCGTGGAATGACGAACGCTATCCGCCGTCGATGCGGAACCTGCCGCCGCCGGTTCGCGGCAAGGCGATCGAGATCGCCAACGCGCTGCTGCGGCAAGGGCGCGCCGAGGGCAGCGCGATCCGTATCGCGATCGCGCAGGCGAAACGCTGGGGGCGGGTGCATGCGGCCTTTCGCCCACGCGGGTGACGGGCGGGGGCGTCAGGTCGATTCAGGTCGTGCTAGGCCGTGCAGGCATGCGGGGCCGGCGTGCGTTCGACGGATGCCGGATGCAGCCGCCCGGCCAGCACGCACGCAAGCAGCACGGCGGCGACCGCGATGCCGTGAAGCGGGTTGCGCAGGCACGACGCGACCTGCTCGCTCCTGCCGACGCCGAACAGGCACCACAGGCAGAAGTGCTCGCAGTTGTTGGTGAGCAGCCGGTAGCGGCATTCGCCGAGGCGCGAGGTTGCGCGCCGCGCCGCTTCCGTGCCGTCGTACGGAGCCCGCGCGTGCCGGACCATCGCGAGACCGAATCCGGCGCAGAAGTCGTCGAGGGAGACGACTTCGACCGGGCCGCCGCCCGGACTGCGTGCCAGGCCCGCGTAGTGGATCACGTTGCCGTCGCCGATGTAGATCCCGTGGTGAACGTAACCGGGGCGCCGGGTCACGAGGTGGGCGCCGACCGGAAGGTCGCGGTGCGGCGCGGCATCGTCGGCGTGGGCTGTGTTCGGGCGAGTCATGGCCAGCTCCTGGATCCGGTGGCGGCCGTGCGGAATACTTGCTTGCGAGCCGCGGTACGCGTTGCGTCCTGTCACGTCTCCAGTATTGGCGGCGGAACATGGCCGGACAATCAGCGCGGCCTGAGCTTGCTGTCCGACGTCGGGCCGCCGTGTCGGCGTTTTCCGACACGCCGCGCAATATCGGCTGACAGCCGGAACGGACAATGGCGCCGCACCGCCGTGCGTGGCGCGTCGTGCGCCGTGCGGGCCCGCCGCGTCGCCCGATCGTGAGCCGGGTGCCGACACGCCGCGCCGCCGGCCGGTCGGGGGCGCTTGACCTGCATCAACGGGAAATCGACGTTCCGCGCGACGCTGGCGTCGTCAACGATGCGAATGCGTCACGTCGCGGCACGCCGGCCGTGACGCGCCCGGACGAACGAGCCGCATCGCCACCCGCGTGCCTGAATCGGGAGAACGAAATGCGGACTGGAATCGTCGGGTCGCTACTGCTGTCGACCTGTTTGATGGCCGCCGCCGCGAGCGTGCCGGCTCAAGCGCTGCCCGAGCCGGTCGAGCGCAACGGTGCCGTGTACATCACGGGCGGCGTCGGCGAGGAGGAAGTCGCGGCGTTTCGCGCCGCTGCGCCGCGTTACAACCTGCGGATCACGTTCACGACGAAGGCCGGTCATTACCTGTCCGACATCGACGTCACGTTGGCGTCCGGCAAGTCGACCATCCTCGACGCGCACACGGCCGGCCCGTTCCTGTTCGCGCGCGTGCCGCCGGGGCGATATACGGTATCGGCGCGCGATCGGGCCGTCCACGAAGTCCGTCACGTCGTCGTGCCGGCGCACGGCGCCGTCGATATGCGGTTCTACTGGCGGAATCCGGACCGGCGCGATGTGATGCGGCTTTGCGGCGGTTGTCCGGGCGCAGGCACGCCCTAGACGCGCATGGCGGCGGCGCAGCGCGTGTCGTTGATCTGCCTCACGCGGCGTTGCGGCGGATTCGCAACAATGTCCGCAGGAATTCGCGTCGCGAGGTGTGCATTGAAGAATCGGGCAATCGTTCATTGGCCGCGTGCCGGGCAACACCGGCACGAGCCGTTTCGACGCGGGTGGCAGGGCGCGGCGACGCTCGGCCGCGTGCTGGCGGGCATGCTGCTGGCGCTCGCGTGTGTCGCCGCCCGGGCCGGAACCGTCCCGGTGACGGTCGTCGATGCCGGCAGCGGCCGGCCGGTGTCGGGTGCGCTCGGTTATGCGTCGGGCAGCAGCCTGGTTGCATCGGCTGCCGGCATGTTTGCCGCGCCGGCGGGCGACGTGACGCTCAGCGTGACCGCGCCCGGCTATGCACGCGCGGAGGTCGTGCTCGCCGCCGGCGAGACGGCACGTACGGTGCGGCTCGTCCCGTTCCGTCCGAAGGCCGTCTACCTGTCGGTCTACGGTGTCGCGGATCACGAACGCGTTGACGGCCGTGCGCCCCGGGAGCGCGAGCGCCGCGTCGCGCAGCGTGCGATC
>NZ_ASSI01000235.1:0-1725 GCF_000466765.1 Burkholderia sp. AU4i
GCGCGCGGGCCGGGCGGCATGCGGCGCGCCACGACAGCGCGGCCGGTGCGCGCCGGATCAGGGACGTGAACACGAAGACTTCCTCGACTGGCGGAACACAGGGCCCGCATGCGCCGCGGCGCGCGGCTGGCGCGCGGTTCCGGCCGATTCTAGTAGGCGCCCGATGAACCGGTCAATCGCGCGGGCGGCACCGACTGCCTCGAACCGCGGGCGTGCGCGCGCGTGCCGGGCATCGAGGCCCGCCGCACCGAAGGTGCCCGCCGGGCGGGCCTCGCACCGAAGTAGTCCGACCAATCTCAGGCCTCGTCGCCGCTGCGCTCGAAATGGCTGCGCACGTAGTCGATATGGGTCTGCATCGCGGTGCGCGCCTCCTCGGGCCGTTGCGCGCAGATCGCGTCGCACACGACGCGGTGCTGCAGCAGCAGGAGTTCGGACGCGTGCTCGTCGTGCGTCGTCATGCCCGCCACGTTGATCGAGATGTGCTCGCGCAGCATCCCGATCACGCTCGTATGCAGGTGCAGGAACATCGTGTTGTGCGACGCGAGCGCGATTGCCTCGTGCAGCTTCGCGTCGGTCGCGGCTTCGACGGCCGCCGCGCCGTTCGCGTGCGCGCTTTCGAGCTCGCGCAGCAGCGCACGGATCCGGCGCCGGTCGTGCGCGTCGGCGCGCAGCGCGGCGAAATACGCGGTCGCGCCTTCGAGCACGCGCCGGAATTCGAGGATGTCGTCGCGCAGCGCCGGGTGATCGGCGACCAGTTGCCCCCACGGCGACGCGATGCCGGCGCGCAACTGGTCCGTCACGTAGACGCCCGCGCCGCGCCGGCTCTGCAGCAGCCCGCGCGCGACGAGCCGCTGGGTCGCCTCGCGCACCGTATTGCGCGCAACCCCGTACTGCTGCGCAAGCACGCGCTCGGCCGGCAGGCGAGCGCCGGCCGGCCACGTGCCGTCGAGCAGTGCCGTCTCGATCTTGCGCATCACCCCTTCGGTCCGGCCCCGTGCCGTCATCGCTGCCATCGTCGCGTCTCCCCGCTCAATGCGTGCCGCGCCGATTGGCCCAACCAATTTGAGCCGCAGCGCCGTCGCGGGAATTATGCAGCGAAATCGTCGTCCCGCATCCGCATGCCGGGCCGTCGCCACTGGAGCGAGACATGAACGAAAGGCAATACCCCGCCGCCGCCCCCGCGCACGTCTATCTGTTCGCGACCTGCCTGGTCGACCTGTTCGTCCCCGAAGCCGGGCTCGACGCGGTCCGACTGCTGGAACGCGAAGGCCTGACCGTCCACTATCCGCGCGGCCAGAGCTGCTGCGGGCAGCCGGCCTACAGCAGCGGCAATCCCGACGAAGCGCGCCGCGTCGCGGCCGCGCAGCTCGACCTGTTCGCGCAAGCGTGGCCCGTGATCGTGCCCTCCGGCTCGTGCGCGGGGATGATCCGCCACCATTGGCCGGCGCTGTTCGCCGACGATCCCGTGTACGGCCCGCGAGCCCGCGCAATCGCGGAGCGGACCTATGAACTCGCCGAATTCCTCGTCCACGTGCTCGACGTGCGGCTCGACGCGGCGACGGCCGGCGCCGGGCCCGACGAACGCGTCGTGCTGCACACGTCGTGCGCGGCGCGGCGCGAGATGGGCACGCGCGGGCACGGCGTCGCGCTCGTCGACGCACTGCCGGGCGTGACGCGCGTCGAACACGAACGCGAATCCGAATGCTGCGGCTTCGGCGGCACGTT
>NZ_ASSI01000236.1:0-15953 GCF_000466765.1 Burkholderia sp. AU4i
CGAGCCGTCGCCGGCCGGCGGCGCGGCTTCCGCGCCTTCCGCCGCATTCGCGGCCGGGACGGCGACCGCGGGCGCGAGCCACTGCGCGGCCTCGAAGCCCGTGTTTGCGCCGCAGTACGGCGTCGACAGGCCGTTCGTGAACAGGCGCACTTCCTCGCCGACCTGGCGCGCGAAGTCGGCCTGCGAATAGGTGTCGGCGACGTCCCACACGCGCAGTGCCGTCTGCGGCACGTCGAATACGTCGGCGATGCCGTCGGCGATCGTGCGCGGCAGCGCGTACGGATCGCGTTCCGCGATCACGCGGGCGGTCCAGCGGCTGAACTTCGCGGACAGGCTGTCGTTCTCGTGGCCGTAGCGCACGAGTTCGGCGAGCCGGCGCTCGAGATGCTTGTTCTTGTCGCGCAACATCTCCATCTGCCGCTCCTGCAGCGAGATCGCGGCCTTGCCGTGCGGGTTCGCGAGGCGGATCGTCGCGAGCAGTTCGGCGTGCTGCGCGAAGAATTCGGGATTGGCGAGCAGGTAGTCGGCGACTTCGCGATCGTTCATGTGGCTGGAGCGTTCAGTTATCAAGGACGTTGCAGGGTCAGGCGGGCAGGTCGATCTCGCCTTCGAACACGGTCGTGGCGGGCCCGGCCATCATCAGCGCGGCAGCTTCGTCGCGTGCGCCGTCCCAGCTGATCGTCAGCGTGCCGCCGTGCGTGTGCACGGTCACGGGCGAATCGAGCAGGCCGCGCCGGATGCCGGCCGCGACCGCCGCGCACGCGCCGGTGCCGCACGCGAGCGTCTCGCCCGCCGCGCGTTCGTACACGCGCAGCCGCACTTCGCTGCGCGACACGATCTGCATGAAGCCGGCGTTCACGCGCTCCGGGAAGCGCGCGTGGTGCTCGATCAGCGGGCCTTCCTCGAGCACCGGATACGCTTCGGCGTCGTCGACGATCTGCACCGCGTGCGGGTTGCCCATCGACACCGTCGAGATCCAGCGCGTCGCGCCGCCGACGTCGAGCGGCCACAGCGTGTCGTGCCCCTCGGTGCGGCCGTCGAGGCCCGCCGCATCGAACGGCACCTGCGCCGGCGCGAACACGGGCGCACCCATGTCGACGACGACTTCGCCGTTGTCCTGCATCGTCAGCGTGATCAGGCCCTTCATCACCTGCACGCGCACGCTGCGCTTGTCGGTCAGGCCGCGGTCGCTGACGAACTTCACGAAGCAGCGCGCGCCGTTGCCGCAGTGTTCGACCTCGCCGCCGTCGCAATTGAAGATCCGGTATTTGAAATCGACGCCGTCGACGGTCGGTTTTTCGACGAGCAGCAACTGATCGGCGCCGATGCCGAAGTGGCGGTTGGCGAGCGCGCGCACCTGCGCTTCGGTGAGCGGCGGCAATGCGCGCGAATAGCCGTCGAGCACGACGAAGTCGTTGCCCGCGCCGTGCATCTTGGTGAACGAGAGTTTCACTGGGTCCGGATTTCCATGGCGAACAAGGCGGTCAGCGCGGCGCGCGCGACGCCGCGCCATGCCGGGCAGCCTCGTTCGTCGTGCTGATCTCAACCGCAAATGATACATGGAGCCGACAGGGGCGTCCCGCGCGGGCGTTCCGGGCGTTTTCGTACTCGTTCAATTGATGAGGCCACCCGGCGATTCGTATTGTTTCGCCATACGTTTCGCCATACGCCCTGTCAACCTCCAGCGAGCTCATTCAAGCCATGAACCGCATCTTCAATCCGCCCCATCCGGGCGACACGCTGCGCGACGACGTGCTGCCGGCGCTCGGCCTGACCGTTACCGAGGCCGCGTCGCAGCTGGGCGTGACGCGTGCCGCACTGTCGCGGATCCTGCACGGCCATGCCGGCATCTCGCCGGAAATGGCGCTGCGCCTCGAAGCGTGGCTCGGCGAGGAAAACGGGGGGCGGGCCGATCTGTGGCTCGCGAAGCAGTCAGCCCACGATCTGTGGCGGGCGCGCGCGAAGGGCGCGCCGAAGGTGGCGAGGGCGCAGGCGCGCGCGTGACGGCCCGCCTGCGAACGTCTTCCGGCGGGGTCAGTACAGGCTCGGCTCGCCGGCCGGGCGCGTCTTGAAGCGCTTGTGGACCCAATAGTATTGCTCGGGCATCAGCGGGATCTGTTCCTCGAGGAATTCGTTCATCCGCCGCGCGTCGAGATCGTCGTCGCCCGTCGGGTAGTGATCCCACGGCTTGAATACCTTCAGGCGATAACCCTTGTAGTTCGGCAGCACCTCGCCGATGAACGGCACGACCTGCGCGCGGCCCGTCTTCGCGAGCCGGCCGACCGCCGTCAGCGTGCACGCGGGCACGCCGAAGAACGGGACGAACGTCGAATTGCGCAGCCCGTAATCCATGTCGGCGCCGAGCATCACCGGCTTGCGGTCGCGCAGCCAGCGCAGCACGACGCGCGCGCTGTCCGCGCGGCCGACCATCTCGGCGTCGAAACGCCCGCGCGCCTTCTTCGCCTCTTCCTCGAGCACGGCGTTCGAGAACGGCTGGTAGAGCGACCCGCAGCGGCGGTGGAGCGAACGGTTCAGCCAGATCGAGCCGGCTTCGATGCCGACGAAGTGCAGGCCGAGGAACAGCGTCGGCGGCAGGTCCGGATCGTCGAGGTCGACCGCGCTGTCGACCTGGATCAGCTTCGCGAGCTTTTTCTCCGAGCCGAACCACTGCACGCTGCGCTCGACGTAGCTGCGGATCGCATGGCGGAAATGCTGGCCTGCCACTTCCTCGCGGCGTGCGTCGCTCCAATCCGGGAAGCAGAGTTTCAGATTGGTGTGTACGATGCGTTTTCGCCGGCTGGGGATCTTGTAGAGCAGCCAGCCGAGACCATCGCCGAACCGTGCGGTCAGGCCGTACGGCAACAGGGCGAGCAGTTTCAGCAAGCCAATGGCGAGGTGCGTGCCTAGACGACCTAGCATGCGAAACCTCCGTGGGACCGGCTGGCCGGCGCGTTGCGAACAGGTAGGTGAGACAGCGGAAGATGCAGCACGGGCGGCGCTCTGTGACAATTCAGGAAAGCCGCTATAATACGGGCTTCGCCGAGTTAACTGACAACTTGCGGGGCGAAGCCGGTTGGCGTCATACGCGCTGCCCGGTCCTGGTAATCCGCTAAAGCGTCGCCGCTTCAGGCCCAACGAAGCTGGCTACGTGAAACCAACCGTAACCACACAGGAGCCTGAAAAAGTGGCAAACGATTATCTCTTCACGTCCGAATCCGTCTCCGAAGGCCATCCGGACAAGGTCGCGGACCAAATCTCGGACGCGATCCTCGACGCCATCCTCGAGCAAGACAAGTATTCCCGCGTCGCGGCGGAAACGCTGTGCAACACGGGTCTCGTCGTCCTGGCCGGTGAAATCACCACGACGGCCAACATCGACTACATCCAGATCGCGCGCGACACGATCAAGCGCATCGGCTACGACAACACCGACTACGGCATCGACTACAAGGGTTGCGCGGTGCTCGTCGCGTACGACAAGCAGTCGCCGGACATCGCCCAGGGCGTCGATCGTGCACACGACGACAACCTCGATCAGGGCGCGGGCGACCAGGGCCTGATGTTCGGTTACGCGTGCGACGAAACGCCGGAACTGATGCCGCTGCCGATCTACCTGTCGCACCGTCTCGTCGAGCGCCAGGCCAGCCTGCGCCGCGACGGCCGCCTGCAATGGCTGCGCCCGGACGCGAAGTCGCAGGTCACCGTCCGCTACGTCGACGGCAAGCCGCATTCGATCGACACCGTCGTGCTGTCGACGCAGCACGCACCGGACATCGAACTGCCCGCGCTGCGCGAAGCGGTGATCGAGGAAATCATCAAGCCGACGCTGCCGGCCGACCTGATCAAGGGCGACATCAAGTTCCTGGTGAACCCGACCGGCCGGTTCGTGATCGGCGGCCCGCAGGGCGATTGCGGCCTGACCGGCCGCAAGATCATCGTCGACACGTACGGCGGTGCCGCACCGCACGGCGGCGGCGCGTTCTCGGGCAAAGATCCGTCGAAGGTCGACCGTTCGGCTGCGTACGCAGGCCGCTACGTCGCGAAGAACATCGTCGCCGCCGGCCTCGCGTCGCGCGCGCTGATCCAGGTGTCGTACGCGATCGGCGTCGCCGAGCCGACCTCGGTGATGGTCAACACGTTCGGCACGGGCCGCGTGTCGGATGCGGTGATCACGAAGCTCGTGCGCGAGCATTTCGACCTGCGTCCGAAGGGCATCATCAAGATGCTCGACCTGCTGCGCCCGATCTACGAGAAGACGGCTGCTTACGGCCACTTCGGCCGCGAAGAGCCGGAATTCTCGTGGGAAGCGACCGACAAGGCGCTCGCACTGGCCGAAGCGGCCGGCGTCGAGCCGACGGCACGCGTCGCGTAAGCGTCGTACGCCTGAAATGAAAAACCCCGGCTAGCCGGGGTTTTTTTATGGGTTCCGATCGTCGGGGCAATCGGACAAGCGAACAAGCGGACAATGGCGCGACGGCGATCGTCGCGCGCGGTGCCCGCCGGCGTGCGCTCAGCGCGCGCCGAACCCGAACCAGCCGTTGCTGGCCGCGAGGCGGCGCGGACGGTTGACGCGGCGTTGCGGCCCGAGCGTGCGGCGCAGCGCGAGCGCGCGCAGCGACGACGGTTTCTGCAGCAGGGAGCGCAGGCCGGCACGGCGCGAGAACGCCTGTGCACTCATCATCGAGAAAAATGCGTGGAACCACGCACGGATACCGTCCAGCCGGCTGTGTGCGGGCGTGCGCTCGGCCAGCGCCTGCGTGCGTGCGCGGTGATGGCGCAGCGAGCGGGCAGGAGCGGTCGGCACGACGCGCTTCGCAGCGCGGCTGAGACGGGAAGTCAGACGGAATGGCATGTGAACGATGCTTCGCTTGTATGGATGGCGCCCTGGAGAGCGCACTGGTATGAACGGCCTCGGATGACGCAACGGATCTTACTGAAACTCGCTGCGCGCCGCGCCCGCCAGAATTGACAGGCCGCGACAGGCTACAGGGGATTCATGACGGGCAAAAGTCGCGATAAACCCTTGTGCCACAAGGCGTGTGCCGCATACCGCCTGTCGGTGAGGCAGGTGCCGCGACGAACAGTTCCCTTGAGCCGGATCAAATCCGCGATTGGCATGCCCCTGCGTACGACAATGGTGCTGTTCGCGGCATCCGGCGCCGATTTACAATCGTCACATTCACACAATAAACGTCTGGCATCCCATGTCGTCTCCATTGCAGTCGGAATCGATCCGCGCGCAAGTCGCGGAATTGCGCGAGCGCGGCTTTGTCGTCGCGCGTGGCCTCGTCGGCGAAGCGCAGTGCGCGGCGCTCAGGCAGATCGCGGAGCGCCAGCTGCGGGAGGCGGCCGAGCCGATCGAGTTCGAGGCGGATCTGCGCTATCCGGGCGCGCCCGAGTCCAAGCATGCGCCGGGCGGGCATACGGTGCGGCGGCTGCTCGATGCGTATTCACGCGATCCGGCGTTCGCCGAGCGCGCGATCGCACCCGAAATCGGGGCGTGGATGCGCGAGTATTTCGGCGAAGAACCCGTGCTGTCGCGCGCGCATCACAACTGCATGATGACGAAGCATCCCGCGTACGGCAGCCTGACCGGCTGGCATCGCGATTTCCGCTACTGGTCGTTCGAGCGCCCGGACATGGTGTCGGTGTGGCTCGCGCTCGGGCCGGAAACGAACGAGAACGGCGCACTGTGGCTCGTGCCGGGGTCGCATACGGCCGAATTCGGGCCCGAAGCGTTCGACGATGCGAAGTTCTTCCGCAGCGACCTGCCGGCGAACCGGAAGATGATCGATGCGGCCACGTGCCCGTCGCTGCAGACGGGCGACGTGGTGTTCTTCCACTGCAACACGCTGCATTCGGCCGGACAGAACCGCTCCGACCAGGTGAAGTTCTCGCTCGTGTACACCTATCACGGCGCGAGCAACCGGCCGCTACCCGGCACGCGCTCGGCGTCGAAACCGGAAGTGCAGTTCTAGGCTCGGACCGGACGGGCGGTGACACCACCGCGGTCACGCGATGCGGTGCATCGCCGGCGGATGAAGCAACGGGCGGCCTGGCCGCCCGTTTCGTTTGGCGCGGCCCGGTCGCACGACGCGGGCCGTGTGTGCATCGCGCGGCTGCGCGATCAGCGTTTGTTGCCCGGCATCGCGAGGCCGATCAGGCCGATGAACGATGCGACGGCGCCGCCCGCGATCAGCAGGATCGTCTTCGTCGCGGGCGAACCGGTGAAGAAGCGCGACACGTTGTCGTTGATCGAATGGAACGACTGGCCGCCGAAATACAGCAGCACGACGCCGCCGACGAGCAGTGCAACCGAGATGACCCGGGACATACCAACCTCGCTGAAACGGTGATTCGAGACGCCGCAGTGTAGGCGACGACCGCGGCCGCGTCCATCGCCGTGCCGCCGTGCGCGATCCGGCCGCTTTCGCTACCATAGTCGTCGTATGACTCCTTCGCCGTCGCCGCGCCGTGTGCGCGGCAAGCGCGACCTTTCCCCCGATGTCCTGACGGAACAGACTCATGGCCTACGAAGCAGCTTCCGAACGTTATGCCGACATGCAATACCGCACCTGTGGCAAATCCGGGCTCAAACTGCCCGCGCTGTCGCTCGGCCTGTGGCACAACTTCGGCGACTCGACGCCGATCTCGACGCAGCGCGAAATCCTGCGCACCGCGTTCGACCTCGGCATCAACCACTTCGATCTCGCGAACAACTACGGGCCGCCGTACGGCAGTGCCGAAACCAACTTCGGCCGGCTGCTGAAGGAGGATTTCCGGCCGTATCGCGACGAGTTGCTGATCTCGACGAAGGCCGGCTGGGACATGTGGCCGGGGCCGTACGGCAGCGGCGGCGGGTCGCGCAAGTACGTGCTCGCGAGCCTCGACCAGAGCCTGCAGCGGATGGGGCTCGACTACGTCGACATCTTCTATTCGCACCGCTTCGACGCGCACACGCCGCTCGAGGAAACGGCGGGCGCGCTCGCGTCGGCCGTGCAGCAGGGCAAGGCGCTCTATATCGGCATTTCGTCGTATTCGGCGGCGAAGACGCGCGAGATGGCCGAGCTGCTCGCGCAGTACAAGGTGCCGCTGCTGATCCATCAGCCGTCGTACAACCTGCTGAATCGCTGGGTCGAAACCGAACTGCTCGGCACGCTCGACGAGATCGGCACGGGCAGCATCGCGTTCACGCCGCTCGCGCAGGGGCTGCTCACGTCGAAGTACCTGAACGGCGTGCCGGCCGATGCGCGCGTGAACAAGCCGGGCGGCGGCTCGCTGAAGCAGGATCACCTGAGCGCGGACAACCTCGAGCACGTGCGCAAGCTCAACGCGATCGCCGAGCGGCGCGGGCAGAGCCTCGCGCAGATGGCGCTCGCATGGGTGCTGCGCAACGGCCGCGTGACGTCCGCACTGATCGGCGCGAGCCGTGCGGAGCAGGTGCGTGAAAACGTCGGTGCGCTGAAGCACCTCGAATTCTCGGCGGAGGAACTCGCGGAGATCGATCGTTACGCGACGGAAGGCGGCATCAATCTGTGGGAAAAGCCGTCCACCGATCAGGCGATCTGACCGGCGGTCGATACGGCGTGCGAAACATCGCATGTCGTATCAATGGCTCGCGTGCGCCTGTCGCATCGCTGCGGTGCAGCGATGCACGGCACGCACGGGTGGTGCGCCGCTAGATCAGCGCAGGCAGGCCTTCGACGAGCAATACCGCGACGCCGACGCCGAGGATGACGCCCAGTACGCGTAGCAGGTTGTGGCGGAATTCGGTTGCGCACGGCACCGCGCCGAGAAATAGCGCTCCGGCCAGCGCCATCGGAATCAACAGGATGAAGTCGCCGATCGTGAAGTAGGTTGTCATGCGTGTCTCCAGTGTCGGCCGGAGTTAGCGCTTCAGCGCTTACTCCGGCTCCATGCCGGGTGTTTCTAGTGTTGGTCGCGACCCGATTGCGAGCGGGCCGGTCAATTCGAGTATAGGCAACCGGCAGCGCTTTTCGCTATCCGAACCATTAAAAATCAGCGGAATGCCCGGCGTATCGCGCATTTTTCCCGCAAGTCAGACGAACGCCTTGCGCACAACTTTCCCTTGCCTTTCGATTTCTGCGGATTCGTCGCATGTGTCCGGTGCGTGCCGCCGCACCCGCGGGCGCGGCGGCACGCCCGCTCATGCGCGGTCGGGTTGCACGCGGGTAGCCGGCGCGCGAAACACGAGCGCGAGCCCCGCGATGATCGCGCCCATGCCGCCGAGCGCGAGCGGCTCGGGCCGGTTGCCGAGCCACACGGCATCCATCAGCGTGGTGACGACGGGCACGAGATAGAACAGGCTCGTCACGTTGACGAGATCGCCGCGCTGCATCAACCGGTAGAACAGCAGTTGCGCGATCACCGAAATCACGATGCCGAGCCACAGCAGCGGGATCACGAATGCCCAGCTCATGTCGAACGACACCGGCCGGAACGGCACGATCGCCACGCACAGCGCGAGGCCGATCGCATTCTGCAACGGCAGCACGTCGGCGGGCGCCGCCCGTACGCGCTTTTGCAGCAGCGAGCCGGCGGTCAGCGCGACGAGCGCGGTGAGCGCGCACGCGATGCCCGCGAGCGACAGGCCGCCGTCGCCCACGCCGCGGCACACGACGAGCGCGAGGCCGGCGAGCGACAGCGCGAGCCCCGCGATGCGCACGGGCTGCCAGCGTCGCTCGACGAGCGCGAGCGTGAGGATCGGCTGCACGCCGAGGATCGTGGCGAGCACGCCCGGCGCGATCCCGCGTTCGAGCGCGAGCAGGTAGAAGATCGAATAGCCGCCCATCATCAGCAAGCCGGTCAGCGCGGCCATGCGCCGTTCGCCGCGCGGCGGCAGCCAGCGTTTGCGCACGAAAGCCAGCCCGAGCAGCACGAGCGATGCGAGGGCGAAACGTGCGGTGAGAAAGACGAACGCGGATGCGTGACGCAGACCGAGTTCAGCGAAGATCGCGCCGCTGCTCCACAGCAGCACGAAGAGCGACGTCGCACCATGCGCGGCGAGCGCGCGTTTGAACGAAACCATGTGAATCCACCTGTCGAACGGATCGGAACGTTCCATTCGCGCGCGCAGCAGCGAGCCGTGCGTCACGACGCACGAATGCAAGCCTGCGGGCGAATGGAAGACGAAACGGAAGCCGGCTGGTCAGCCGGCGCGTGCCGCCGGAGGGGGCGGCGCGGCGCCGACGAGCGGCGGTGCGACAGGAGGAGGAAGAACCGACGGATGCGCGCACGCCTGCGGCCGCGAGTCGAACTGCGGCCGGGATTTTGCAAGGGCGGACGTGAGCGGATGCATCGGATCGGAATGCGCTGGAACGCGAATGAGCATCAAAGGTACCGCAAGGCCGGCATCGGACGCAACCACTGTCGGCGGCATCGCATGACGCAGCACGGCGCGCGGTGAAGCACGCGGCAATGCGGGCGGTGCGTGCGCAACCGTCGTCGTGCCGGTTGCGTTCGAGGTACGGGGAAGGCGATGACGGCGCGGCGTCGATCGGCCACGGCGTTCGCGCGAAACTTCCCGGTGATGCGGCACCGGCCCGCGACGCGCGCGCGGCATGCGTCACGGGCGCGTCGCGGTGCCGACGCGGATTCGGCGGGCAGTCACATTCGACAGGGTATGATGGGGGTAACCGGGCGGGCAAGTGCCTGTCCGGCGCAGTGGTTGATTGGAGACATTCGACGAATTCGCGGCACTTCGCCTGCTTCTTCTTCTTTTCGCGCTTCGATAAACCGTGAACAATGGGATTACGCGCAACGCTCCGACGAGAGCGCGCGGATCGTGCATTTGCCGGCTCGTCACCGAGCCGGGTTTCAAGAGTCAAGAGTGGGGAACCATCATGCATGTCGGGTCGATTGTCTGCACTACCCATATCGCTGTGCCGAAGGGCGCACGCGGCATCGTCCAGCGCATCCTGGGCGACATGGCCATGGTGACCTGGTACGCGGGCGTACCGGGCGAGTCGAAGGAACTCAACACCGAGCCGTTCTTTCTCGAGGACCTGATCGACACCGGCGAATCCGTGCTGCCGGCCGGCGCGGCGCTTCACTGAGCGCATACGCCGCACCGGGCGCTCGTCTTTCGGCCCGGCTGGCGGCACAATGCGGGGCATGAAAGACGTCACTTCCGCTCCCGCTTCTCCTGCCGGCCCGCCGTTCGCCGGACTCACGCCCGAGTGCGTGCTCGACGCGCTCGACAGCGTGCTGATACCGGCCGGCCTGCGCACCGACGGGCGCCTGCTCGCGCTCAACAGCTACGAAAACCGCGTGTATCAGGTGGGCATCGAAGACGGCCCGCCGGTCGTCGCGAAGTTCTACCGTCCGGCCCGCTGGTCGGACGAAGCGATCCTCGAAGAGCACGCGTTCGTCGCCGAGCTCGCCGCGCGCGAGATTCCGGCGGTGCCCGCGCGCGCATTCGACGGCCGCACGCTGCACGCGTTCGACGGTTTCCGCTTCTCGATCTTCGAGCGGCGCGGCGGACGCGCGCCTGACCTCGACCGCAGCGACACGCTCGAATGGCTCGGCCGCTTCATCGGCCGGATCCATGCGGTCGGTGCGACGCAGCCGTATGTCGCGCGTCCCGTGCTCGATATCGGTACGTTCGGCTATGAGCCGCGCGACTACCTGCTCGCGCACGATTTCATTCCGGACGATGTGCGGCCCGCGTACGAGACCGCCGTGACGCTCGCGCTCGAAGGCGTCGAGGCCGCGTTCGAGCGGGCGGGCGAGATCCGCCTGCTGCGCACGCACGGCGACTGTCATCCGAGCAACGTGCTGTGGACCGATGCCGGCCCGCACTTCGTCGACTTCGACGACAGCCGGATGGCGCCCGCGATCCAGGATCTGTGGCTGTTGTTGCCGGGCGATCGCGAAGGCGCGTCGCGGGCGCTCGCGGACCTGCTGGCCGGCTACGAGGATTTCTGCGAATTCGAGCCGCGCGAGTTGCATCTCGTCGAAGCGCTGCGCACGTTGCGGCTGATCCACTACGCGGCATGGCTCGCGCGGCGCTGGGACGATCCCGCCTTCCCCGCCGCATTCCCGTGGTTCAACACGCACCGCTACTGGGAAGCACGCGTGCTCGAGTTGCGCGAGCAGATCGGCGCGATGCAGGAAGGGCCGCTCTGGCCGGTATGACGGCGCGCGCGGCACCGGCGCCGCGCGGCCTGCCGGTGCGGGCCGCGGCGCGATGCGCGCGGCCCGTTCGATCCCGTCCGTTCAGAACTTCATCATCAGCTTGATCAGCGCGGCGAAGCGTTTGCCGTACGGCGGCGCGAGCAGGTTGCGCGCGTTCAGGCGCGCCTGCGTGAGTACCGGCTTCATCTTCGAGAACGTCACGAAGCCGTCGTAGCCGTGATACGCGCCCATGCCGCTCGCACCGACCCCGCCGAACGGCAGGCTGCCGCACGCGATGTGCATCAGCGTTTCGTTGATCGACACGCCGCCCGAGATCGTTTCGCGCATCACGCGGTCGATCGTGCCGCCGTCCTCGTCGAACAGGTAGAGCGCGAGCGGACGCGGGCGGGCATTCACGTACGCGATCGCTTCGTCGAGCCGCTCGTACGGCACGAGCGGCAGCAGCGGCCCGAAGATTTCCTCCTGCATCAGCTGCGACGCGGCCGGCACCTGCGTGACCGCGCACGGCACGAAGCGGCGCGATGCAGGATCGGATTGCGCATCGGACAGCGGATGCAGCTGCGCGCCGGCCGCCTGCGCGTCGCTGGCGAGCTGCTGCAGCCGGGCGTAGTGGCGCGGCGACACGATCGTCGTGTAGTCGCCGTTGGCCGACAGGTCGGGGTACATCTTCGCGAACCGTGCCCGCGCGCGCTCGATGAACGCGGCTTCCATCCCGCGCGGCAGCAGCACGTAGTCGGGCGCGATGCAGGTCTGGCCCGCGTTCAGCGTCTTGCCCGCGACGATCGCGTCGACCGCCGCATCGAAGCGCGCGTTCGGCCCGACGATGGCCGGCGACTTGCCGCCGAGTTCGAGCGTGACGGGCGTGAGGTTGTCGGCGGCCGCGCGCATCACGTGGCGGCCGACGTGCGTCGAGCCGGTGAACAGCAGATGATCGAACGGCAAGCCGCTGAACGCGGCGCCCACTTCGGCGTCGCCGTTCACGACCGCGACGTGGTCGCGCGTGAAGGTCTTCGCAATGAGCTGCTCGAACAGCGCCGACGTGCGCGGCGTCAGTTCGGACATCTTGATGATCGCGCGGTTGCCGGCCGCGAGCGCACAGATCAGCGGGCCGGCCGCGAGCAGCACCGGGTAGTTCCACGGTACGACGATGCCGACCACGCCGAGAGGCTGCGGAATCACCTTCGCGCGCGCCGGGCGCAGCCACTTGTTCATCGGCTTGCGGATCGGTTTCATCCAGCGCTTGCCGTGCTTGAGCGCGTCGTCGATCTCTTCCTTCGCCATCCAGATTTCCGACAGCAGCACTTCCTGCTTCGCGCGATGACCGAAATCGGCGCTGATTGCCTCGGCGAGTGCGTCCGCGTGGTCGATCAGCATCGTGCGCAGCGCGCGCAAGTGCTGCACGCGCGTTTCCCAAGCCGGGTACGGTGCGCGCAGGTAGGCCGCGCGCTGGTCGCGCAGCAGCGACGTCAGTGCATCGACCGACGGCAGCGCTTGCGGGGCCAGTTCGGGCAGGTCGTTCTTCATGTCGTCTCCTCCAGTTGGGCCTGGCTGGTCGGCCGGCCGTCACGCCGCACGCGCACGCTCGGCGAGCGCGGCGACGCGGATCGGGGTGGTGCGTGTCGCGCGGCGCGGGGCCGGATGCGACGTGTGCTCGAAAACCGGTTCATGCGTGCAGCGGGCGTCGCATCCACGCGACGGTATGTGCATCCGGAAACCGTGTCGCGGCGCGTGGGCATGCAGTGCGATGCAACCGTTGCCGGGCGCGCGACGCCGCGGCCCGACCGCCCGCCTGCACACCGAAGCGGGGCGGCGCGACGGGGCCGTCAAATCATGCCGCGGCGCATCGCGCCGCCGCGGCGACAAACCGTCCAAACGGTCGGCGACGACGCGTGCCGTTCGATTTCGATCGACTGCGCGCATGACGCGGGGCATCTCCGCGCGGGCAGCCGTTTGAAATGAAATGCGGGCTGCGCGCATCGCATCCGGACAACCCGGTCGGCACGCGACCTGCAGAACCTGGCGCTGCATCGTCGTCTCTCCCGTTTCGCGACGGATCGGCTTCTCGTGGCCGGCGCGTCGCGCAAAGCGATTCGATACATCTTAAATTTAGTTCACGCGAGCGTTTAGAGGAATCGCTCTTGAATCCGCGCGCCGCGCGCACGGTGGCGATTCCTACAATGCCCGAACACTACAAAGACGTGGTCGCGCGGCGGTGCCGGGCGCCTTCCATGAGACGACGGAGACGTGACATGCAATACGACTACATCATCGTAGGCGGCGGGTCGGGCGGGTCGAGCCTGGCAGGCCGTCTCGCCGATGCCTGCCCCGATGCGACGATCGCGCTGATCGAGGCCGGCTCGCATACGGAGCGCAACCTGCTCGTCAACATGCCGGTCGGCATCGCGGCGCTGGTACCGTTCAAGCTCGGCACGAACTACGGCTACGAGACGGTGCCGCAGCCGGGCCTCGGCGGGCGGCGCGGCTACCAGCCGCGCGGGCGCGGGATGGGCGGCTCGAGCGCGATCAACGCGATGATCTACACGCGCGGCCACCCGGGCGACTACGACGAATGGGCGCAGCTCGGCGCGACGGGCTGGGGCTGGCAGGACGTGCTGCCGTATTTCCGGCGCGCGGAAGGCAACGAACGTGGCGCCGATGCGTGGCACGGCGCGGACGGCCCGCTGTCGGTGTCGGATCTGCGCTTTCGCAATCCGTTCTCCGAACGATTCATCCAGGCCGCGCATGCGGCCGGCTATCCGCTGAACGACGACTTCAACGGCGCGACGCAGGAAGGCGTCGGCTTCTATCAGGTCACGCACCGCGACGGCTCGCGCTGCAGCGTCGCGCGTGCGTATATCTACGGCCGCAACCGGCCGAACCTGCACGTGATCACCGATGCGACCGTGCTGCGCGTCACGTTCGACGGCAAGCGCGCGGCCGGCGTCGCGGTCGCGCGCAACGGGCGCGTCGAGACGCTCGACGCGCGCGCGGAAGTGATCCTGTCGGCCGGCGCGTTCAATTCGCCGCAACTGCTGATGTGCTCGGGAATCGGCCCGGCCGAGCAACTGCGCCGGCACGGAATCGCGGTCGTGCAGGATGCGCCGGACGTCGGCACGAACCTGATCGACCACATCGACTTCATCATCAACACGCGCGTGAATTCGTCGGAACTGGTCGGCGTGTGCCTGCGCGGGATCGCGAAGATGACGCCCGCGCTCGCACGCTATTTCTCGAGCCGCACCGGGATGATGACGAGCAACGTCGCGGAGGCCGGCGGCTTCATCAAGAGCGATCCGTCGCTCGAGCGTCCCGACCTGCAGCTGCATTTCTGCACGGCGCTCGTGGACGACCACAACCGCAAGATGCACTGGGGCTTCGGCTATTCGCTGCACGTGTGTGCGCTGCGGCCGTTCAGCCGCGGCACGGTGACGCTCGCGACCGGCGATGCGCGTGACGCACCGCTGATCGATCCGCGCTTCTTCAGCGATTCGCGCGATCTCGACCTGCTCGTGCGGGGCACGCAGGCGATGCGCAGGATCCTGTCGCAGGCGCCGCTCGCGTCGCAGGGCGGGCGCGAGCTGTACACGCGGGCGGACCAGAGCGAAGCGGAGCTGCGCAAGACAATCGTCGAGCATGCCGACACGATCTACCACCCGGTCGGCACCTGCCGGATGGGGTCGGACGCGCACGCGGTCGTCGATCCGCAACTGCGCGTGCGCGGCGTCGAAGGATTGCGCGTGGTGGACGCGTCGGTGATGCCGACGCTGGTCGGCGGGAACACGAATGCGCCGTCGGTGATGATCGGCGAACGCGCGGCGGACTTCATCGTCGCGGCGCGCAAGGGCGGTGTGTCGCGCGGCGAGGCGGCTGCCGCGGTGCACGGCCGCTGAGCGGCGCGCGCACGCGGGCAGTCATGCTCAGGCAAACGTATCGACGAGGCCGGCGCGGCTCACGCTCGCGGCGACCGGTGCGGATTGCGCAGCGTCGACCGGTGCATCGACGGCTGACGATCCGCCGCTCCCGCGCCGCGACGACTGCCCGCCAGCGAAGGACGATTGCGGGTTCTGCTGCTGCGAAGCGAAGCCGCCGTCGCTGACGGTCGCGCTGCCCAGGCCGAGCCCGCCCGATTCCATCGCTTCGCGCAGCTTCGGCAGCGCGGCTTCGACCGCGTCGCGCACCTGCGCGTGCTGCGACACGAACAGCGCGTGCGCGTGATTGTCCGCGACACGCAGCACGACCTGCAGCGGCCCGAGATCGGGCGGGTTGAGCGTCAGCTCGGCGCTCTGCTGGTGCGCATTCGACAGGAACACGACCTTCTGGCTCAGCGCGTCCGTCCAGTCCGGGGTGCCGACGTGCGGGGCGAGCACGTGCGCGTTCGCCGCGGCGATCGCGCCCGCGGCCGGCGACAACTGCAGGTTCGCCTGTGTCGCGGCGGCCGCCGTTGCACCGGCCGCGAGCGTCGCGCTGGCGGCCGGATCCGTCGCGTCGCCGGCTGCCGCGAGCGCGTGCTGCTCGCCCGACTGCGCGTTCGCGTTGGCCTGCAGCGCCTGCGCGGTGGCCTGCGCCGGCGTTTGCTGGGTCGCGAGCGCCCCCTTCGCGTCGGCAAGGGTGCGGTCGAAGGTCGGGACCTTCGGGGTCAGCGGTGCGGTGGCGCCGGTCGATGCGGTCGATGCCGGCGCCGATGCCGACGCGGTCGCGCCGGCCGCGGGTATCGCGATCGCGCCGGAGCCGCCCGTCAGTCTGTCGAGCGCGGTCTGCAGCGCATCGCGGCCCGACGCGGTCGCGGCCGGCTGGGC
>NZ_ASSI01000237.1:0-5564 GCF_000466765.1 Burkholderia sp. AU4i
CGGTCAGCGTGCCGGTCTTGTCGAACGCGATCACCGTGGTGCGCTGCGCGAGTTCGAGCGCCTGCGCATCCTTGATCAGCACGCCGCGCCGCGCCGCAACGCCCGTGCCGGCCATGATCGCGGCGGGCGTCGCGAGGCCGAGCGCGCACGGGCACGCGATGACGAGCACCGCGACCGCGTTGAGGATCGCGGTTTCGGTGCCGGCGCCGGCGATCAGCCAGCCGGCCAGCGTCAGCACGGCGATGCCGAGGATGGCGGGCACGAACACCTCGCTCACGCGATCGACGAGCCGCTGGATCGGCGCCTTCTCGGCCTGCGCGGATTCGACGAGGCGGATGATGCGCGCGAGCGTCGTCTCCGCGCCGATCGCGGTGGTTTCGACGACGAGCGCGCCTTCGCCGTTGATCGAGCCGGCCGTGACGGGGTCGCCGTCGTCCTTCGGCACCGGCAGGCTTTCACCGGTGATCAGCGATTCGTCGACGTGCGAGCGGCCCGACAGGATCCGGCCGTCGACGGGCACGCGCTCGCCGGGCCGGATGCTGACGCGGGTGCCGACGCGCACCTGCGCCAGCGGCACGTCGCGTTCGACGCCGTGCTCGACGACGCGGGCCCGGTCGGGACGCAACGCGTTCAGCGCGCGGATCGCGTCGGTGGTCTGGCGCTTCGCGCGCGATTCGAGCCATTTGCCGAAGCGCACCAGCGTGACGATGACGGCCGACGCCTCGAAATACAGGTGGCCGGAATGACCGGTGCCGCGCAGCAGCATCCACAGGCTCAGCCCGTACGCGGCCGACGTGCCGAGCGCGACGAGCAGGTCCATGTTGCCGGTGCGCGCCTTCACCGCGTGCCAGGCCGCGCGATAGAAGCGCGCGCCGAAGCCGAACTGGACGATCGAGGCGAGCACGAGCTGGACCCAGCCGTTCGGCATCAGGTGGATGCCGAACGGCGCGACGAGCATCGGCGCGATCAGGGGCGCGCTCAGCACCGCAGACCAGATCACGAGATCGCGTTCGCGGATCGCTTCGAGGCGCTTGCGAGTTTCGGGGTCCTGCGCGGCGCTGGCCGGTTGCGCGTCGGCGCCGGCCGTCGCACCGGCTGACGACGCGTCAGCAAGCGACGCGCGATAGCCGGCGGTGGTGACGGCCGCGATCAGCGTGGCGGCGTCGAGGGCGCCGGCGCCGTGCACCGATGCGCGCTCGGTCGCGAGGTTGACCGAAACACGCGCGACGCCCGGCACGGCGGCCAGCGCTTTTTCGACGCGGCCGACGCAGGACGCGCAGGTCATGCCGTCGATGTCGAGTTCGAGGTCGGCGGGGGCGATGGACGCAGCCGGCGGGATGGCCGCGCCAGCAACCGGCGTCGCGCCGTATCCGGCTTGTTTGACGGCTTCGGCGAGCCGGGCGGCGGTAACGTCGGGCGCGACATCGACCGTAGCTCGCTCGGTCGCGAGGTTGACCGACGCGCGCGTGACGCCCGGCACCTTCGCCAGCGCTTTCTCGACGCGCGACACGCACGACGCGCAGGTCATGCCGTCGATATCGAGTTCGATGGTGCTGTTGGCTGGAAGCGGATGGCCGGCTGTCGAAGCGGCTGCGGCCATCAGCGCGGGCGATGCTTCGACAGGATGCGCATGCGCGGCGGCGGCGGCTTCGAGCACCGGTGCGCGTACGGAGGCGCCGTAACCGGCTGCGCCGACCGCCTCGATCAGTCGTGCGGCGTCGACGGTTTCCTGCGCAGTCACCGTCGCCGCGTGCGCGTCGAGGTCGACCGCCGCGTCGACCACGCCCGGCACCGCGGCCAGCGCCCGTTGCACGCGGCCCGTGCAGCCGCCGCAATGCATGCCGTCGACGCTCAGCTCGATCGTGTGCAGCGCTGCGGAGGCAAGTGGTTCAGTCATGTCGGATTCCCAAAATGCACGGCTCGTGCCGCGAATGGACCCAGTATCAACGTTCCCATGATGGTAAGGTCAAGCGGCGGCAGCGCATGCCGATGCACACAGGGTGTCACAACGCGGAAAAGCAATCTCCCGGATTCCTGACCGACATCCGGGAGGGGCGGGCCTTTGCGCTCGACTGCGCGATCAGGCGCAGAGCTTGGCGCTCGCGAGACGATTCAGGCTGACGCCCTGCTCGGCGGCCTGGATCACCAGCGCGCGGTGTGCCTGCGGCGGGATGCGAACCTTGAATTCACCGCTGTAGGTGTGGTCGGCGATCGGCTCTGGCACCTTTTCTCCGTTTGCGGTCAAGTCGCGAACGACATCGGCGACTAGCCGGCGAATACCGGCCAGCGCACCTTCCGGCGTTGCGTCGAGCCACGAAAGAGACGGGAATTCCGCGCACAGGCCAACGTGCTTCCCATCCTCCGGGGACCACGTTACGCGGTACGTAAAGTGGTCTTGAGTCATGATTTCTGTTCCTTCAGTCGATCCATCGCGTCGAGAACCTGTCGCACCTGATCGTTGAACCGCACGTTCGCGGGCTTGCGCCTCATGAGTTCGAGGATCTTCCATACGCCAGACATATCGAATGGTGTCATTAGTGACACCATTCGACAATCGACCAACCGGCCCCTGCAATCGAGATTGTTTCGCCTTGAGCGTGTGTCGCGCCGATATCGCCTGTTTTGTTGCAAATCGCCAGAACTATTTCGATTTTGTCGACAATAGGGCTAGCGTTCGGCCAGCTATTCGGCATATTAGGGGATGCCCGTAGGCGCTATGATACCGGCCTGACATCAGCGCCCACCGTTACGCAACGTCACGAAACGGTTGTCCGGGCACGCTGGGGTGCCTTGCTTTCGCCATTTGCGCGTCGCACAAGGCGTTGACTGAAAAGAACGATATTCGGCCAGTACTCGATGATTGAAAACCAGCAGGAATCAGTTTCTCTGCGGCGCGCGTGCGCGTCGCTGGCCATGGCGGCGTTGCTTGCGGGGTGCGCGTCGCAACCGGATGCCATTCAGCGGAAAACCGGCTGGATGCGCGCGGAAGTCGCCGACTCCTATGTATATGCGTATCCGCTCGTGCTGATGGACGTCGCGAAGGAAGCGGCGACGGGCGGCGACGGCGCGCAGCCGGGGCAGGCGCCGCTCAACACGCTGCGCCACGCGCAGGCGCTGCCGCCCGTCGGCGCGGTCAATCCGCCGCTGCCGGGCGTCGACACGCTCGACTCGACCGGCTGGCTCGACGTCGCCGCCGAACCCGTGATCGTCACGTTGCCCGACACGCGCGGCCGTTACTGGGACGCGCGTGCGCTCGACATGTGGACGAACGTGCTGTGGTCGTCGTCGAGCGTGGCTGCACGCGGCACACGCGGCAGTGTGCGATCGCAAACGATTGCCTTCGCCGCGAAGGACTGGCAGGGCACGCTGCCGAAGGGCGCGGTCCGGATCGACGTCCCGTCGGCCAACGCGTGGCTCGAGGTCCGTCTGCAGACGAGCGGCGGGCGCGACCTGACGAACGTGAAGAAACTGCAGCGCGCGATCCGCGTGGTGCCGCTGTCCGTCTACACGGGTGCGGCGCGCGGCGCGTCGGTGGCGGTTCATGCGGGCAGCGCGCCGTCCGAGGCGGTGGGCGGCGGCACGCCGGCCGAGCAGGTGGCCGCGCTCGACCCGAAGGCGTTCTTCGCGCGTTTCGCGCAGGCGCTGCAGGACAACCCGGCGCCGGCCGACGACGCACACGCGCAGGCGTTGCTCGGCGACATCGGCGTGTCGGCCGGTTACCCGGTGCTGTGGACGGGCGACCGCCTCGCGGCCGCGACGGCCGGCGTCGCCGAGGCGCGCGCGCGGCTCGCGACCCCGCCGTCGAACCTGCTGAACGCGAACGGCTGGAGCTGGATCGGCGATACGGCCGGCAAGTACGGCCAGGACTACACGCTGCGTGCGTACGCGGCCTACACGCAGTTCGGCACCGCGACGCGCGACGACGAAACGCTCGCGGTCGTGCGTGTCGACAGCGACGGCCATCCGCTGAACGGAGCGAACCGCTACGTGCTGCATTTCGCGCCGGGCGCGCTGCCGCCGGTTCGCGCGTTCTGGACGCTCACGCCGTATGCGACGAACGGCGCGCTGCCCGACGTCGGGTCGGCGCGCCGTTCGCTCGGCGATCGCGACCGCCTGCGCCGCAATCACGACGGGTCGATCGACATCGTCGTGTCGGCGTCGCCGGGCGGCACGCATGCGGGCAACTGGCTGCCGGCGCCGCGCACCGATTTCGCTCTCGCGTTGCGCCTGTACGCACCGAAGCCGCAGGCGAGCGACGGATCGTGGATGCCGCCCGTCGTCGTCCGGAAATGAACGGAGGGCCGGCGGCGTTGTCCGACCGGCGGGCGCGACGGCGCCCGAACCTCGTACCGTCACCTCCTGAGCCTATACTTTCGGGATAGCGTGCGCGGCCGACCGGTTCTCCGGTACGGCCGGCATCCCATCCCGAGGCATTCAAGCATGGCAAGCGCAGACAAAGAAACCGTACCCTCGACCCTCCATGCCCTCGGTGGCGTTGCACGCTCGCGCCGCACCCGGCGCATCGGCCTCGGCCTGCTGATCTTCCTCGTTTTATTCGGACTGCTCGGGTTCTTCGCGGCGCCGCCGCTGATCCGCCATATCGCCGAACAGCAGCTGAGCCAGCAGCTCGACCGCCCCGCCACGATCCGGCGCATCGCGCTGAACCCGTACACGCTGAACCTCGAGGCCGACGGCATCCATCTCGGCGACAAGGGCGGGCAGGGCGACTTCATCGACATCGCGAAGCTCGTCGTGCGGCCGTCGTGGTCGTCGCTGTTCCGCGGTGCGCCGATCGTCAATGAAATCCGCCTCGACTCGCCGCAGTTCCATATCGTCCGCTACGATGCGCAGCGCTTCAATTTCACCGACCTGATCGAGAAATTCTCGACGCCGTCGCCCAAACCGGAAAGCAAGCCGACGCAGTTCTCGGTGTCGAACATCCAGGTCAACAACGGCCGGATCGATTTCGACGACCGCCTGCTGAACGAAAAGCACGTCGTCGACAACTGGACGCTCGGCATTCCGTATATCGCGACGCTGGCATCGAAGACCGACATCTTCGTCGAGCCGAAGCTGCGCGCGCGCTTCGACGGCAGCCCGATTGCGATCGACGGCAAGACCAAGCCGTTCGCGCAGTCGCGCGAATCGGAGATCGCGCTGAAATTCGACGGCCTCGACGTGCCGAAGCTGATCTCGTATGTGCCCGCGAAGCTGCCGGTGGCCGTGACGAGCGGCCTGCTGAGCAGCGACCTCAAGGTCGATTTCGTGATGAGCGGCGAGACGCCCGCGCTGCGCGTATCGGGCACCGTCGACCTGAACGACGCGAAGGTGACGGACCACGCGTCCGCGCCGCTGTTCGCCGCGCGCGGCGTGCATGTCGCGGCGGCCAGCCTCGAGCCGCTGCGCAACGCGTTGCACTTCGACGAGATCCGGATCGACCAGCCGGTGGTCGACCTGTCGCGCGACAAGCAGGGCGTGCTGAACGTCGAGAAGCTCGCCGCGCAGCCGGCAGCCGCATCGAACGCCGCCGAGGGCAAGCCGGCGGCGCCGGGCGCCGCGCCCGC
>NZ_ASSI01000238.1:0-27775 GCF_000466765.1 Burkholderia sp. AU4i
CGAGCGCGGCCCACGCGGGGAAGGCGCGCGCCGCTGCCGCGACCGCGGCGTCCGCGTCGGCGAGCGTCGCCGCGGCGGCGCGCGACGCCACCCGTCCCGTCGCCGGATCGATCCGGTCGAAGGTCCCGCCGTCCGACGCGCCGCGCGACACGCCGTCGATCAACAAACTCACTTCGTGCATTTCCGTGTCTCCACTCGGATCCGGTTGCGTGCGGCGGCGCGCGTCAGCGCTTGTACGCCTGCAGGCCCGGCTTGATGCTCTTGTCGTCGAGGAACTGCTTGAGGCCCTGCTCGCGCCCGCCTTCCGGATCGCGGTAGTTCGCCTGGTCGAGCTTCGCGTACAGGTAGTCCTCGTTCTGCTCCCAGGTCAGCTCGCGGCAACGCTTGAAGCCGTGCTTCGCGTTACGGATCACGACCGGGTTCTTGTCGAGCAGCTTCGCGGCCAGCGCGCGCACCTCGTCGCGCAGCTGCGCGCGCGGCACGCTCTTGTTGACGAGCCCCATCTGCGCGGCCTGCGGGCCGGTGAAGGTGTCGCCGGTCATGATGTAGTAAAGCGCCTGGCGATGGCCCACGGTGTCGGCCATCGCCTTGCTGACGAGGTTGCCCGGCGGGATGCCCCAGTTGATTTCCGACAGGCCGAACACCGCTTCATCGGCCGCGATCGCGAGGTCGCACGCGACGAGCGGCGAGAAGCCGCCGCCGAAGCACCAGCCGTTGACCATCGCGATCGTCGGCTTCGCATACATGCGCAGCAATTGCCACTGCCAGCGGCTCGCGTCGCGGCGAATCTTTTCCTGCAGGATTTCCGGGCCCGCGTCGACTTCGCGGAAATATTCCTTCAGGTCCATCCCGGCCGTCCAGGCGTCACCCTCGCCGGTCAGCACGAGCACCTGCGCCTCGGCATCGAGTTCGATCGCCTCCAGCACGTCGATCATCTCCGCGTTCAGCGTCGGGCTCATCGCGTTGCGCTTGTCCGGACGGTTCAGCGTCACCCATGCGATCCCGCCCTCGACCTCGACCTTCACCGTTTTCCAGCGCCCTTCGTAACCCATTTTCGTTCTCCAATGACGATGCCGCCCTGTGCGACTCGCGACCAATTTACTATCAGGTAACCTGATATGTAAAGTAGAATGGAAGCGGCTCCGGACAAACCCCTAAACGGGCCCGGACAGCCGATTTCGCGCCGTGCCGGCCGACGCATCACGACATGAGGAGACACGCTTGGACATCGACAACCTGATCGCCATCGACACGCACGTGCACGCGGAAGTGTCGTGCTGCCAGCCGCCGGACCTGTTCGCGAAGACATTCGACGACGCGGCCGACAAGTACTTCGGCACCGTGCTGAAGCAGGGCCGTCGGCCGACCATTCCGGAGACGATCGCGCATTACCGCGAGCGCCGGATCGGCTTCGTGATGTTCACCGTCGACTGCGAGACGAACATCGGCCGGCGGCGCATTCCGAACGAGGAAATCGCGCAATTCGCGCAGGACAACGCCGACGTGATGATCGCGTTCGCGAGCATCGATCCGCACAAGGGCCGCTTCGGCGCGCGCGAGGCGCGCCGCCTGATCGACGAGCACGGCGTGAAGGGCTTCAAGTTCCATCCGACGATGCAGGGATGCTTCCCGAACGACAGGCTCGCCTATCCGATCTACGAGGTGATCGCGGAATACGGGTTGCCGGCCGTCTTCCACAGCGGGCATTCGGGGATGGGATCGGGGATGCGCGGCGGCGGCGGGCTTCGTCTGAAGTACTCCGAACCGATTCACCTCGACGACGTCGCGGCCGACTTCCCGGACATGAAGATCGTGATCGCGCACCCTTCATGGCCGTGGCAGGAGCAGGCGCTGTCGATCGCGCTGCACAAGCCGAACGTCTACATCGACCTGTCGGGATGGTCGCCGAAGTACTTCTCGCCCGAGCTGGTGAAATACGCGAACACGCTGCTCAGGCACAAGGTGCTGTTCGCGTCCGATTTTCCGCTGATCCGGCCGGACCGCTGGCTCGAGGATTTTCAGGGTGCCGGGTTCCGGCCCGACGTCCATTCGCTGATTCTGAAAGACAACGCGGTCGCGTTGCTGGGGCTGCAGGCCGCGCAGCAGTCGTGACCCGTCCGGCCGTGACGGCGCCGGCAGCGCGCGGGGGCGCGACCGGCCGCGACACTGCCCGCACCAGCCGTGCTCAGTTCGCGGGCTTGCCCGAGAACCGCGCGGTCGGCAGCCCCGCGTGGCGCGTGCGGGCGACGAACACGCCGCCGGCGTCGGCATCGCTCACCAGCGCGTCGTCGCTCAGCCCGACGCGCGCGCTCGTCACGTACAGCCGGCCTTCGCCGTCGAGTGCCACGCAACTCGGCTGCGCGGTCGGCACTTCGACGCGTTCCGTTTCAACGCCGTCCGGCCCGTAGCGCACCACCCGCCGGCCGCCCCACTGCGCATTCCACAACCCGCCGTCCCGATCGACCGTCGAGCCGTCCGGGTCGCCATCCGCATCGGTCAGCCGCGCGAACGATCGCACGTTCGCGACATCGCCGCCCGCGCGGTAATCGCACACGAGAATCTCGCGCACCAGCGAATCGCAGAAATACATCTTCGCGCCATCCGGCGAGAACGCGATGCTGTTCGCGATCGCGGCCGGCGGCAACGCGAGCCGCTCGAGCGTGAGATCCGGATTGAGCCGATGGAACCCGCCGACCGCTTGCGGCGGCTCGCTGCCTTCGTCCTTCATCCCGAACACGAATGCGCCGGCCCCATCGCAGCGCCCGTCGTTCAGCCGCGTCGGCCGATCGGGTTCGACGTCGACGATCCGCGTGAACGCACCGCTGCGCACATCGAAGAACGCTAGATGCGTCGCTAGCCCGACGAGCAGCACGTCCGGATCCTGCGTCAGCGCGAAACACGCGAGCCGTTCCGGCATCGGCCACTGCGCGAGGCCCGAGCCGTCCGCGCGGCAGCGCCACAGCCGCGCCCCTTCGATGTCCGTCCAGTACAGCGCGTGCGTCGCATCGCACCACGTCGCGCCTTCGCCGAGCGTGTTGCGGCTGTCCACGAGCAGCGCCGCCGCGCCCGGATGAATCTGTTGCATGCCGTCTCCCGATGTCTGTCGCCTTCGCAGGCGGCCGCGCGTTCGTCAGGGTCAGATCTTCATCGCGCGCCGCTGGTTGCGACGATACTGGTCGAACAGCACCGCGAGCAACAGAATTCCGCCGCGTATCAGATATTGGTAAAACGTCGGCACGTTCAGGAGGCTCATCGCGTCCTGCACGGAGCCCATGATCAGCACGCCGACCAGCACGCCGGAGATCGTCGCGACGCCGCCCGTCAGCGACACGCCGCCGAGCACGCACGCGGAGATCACGCCGAGTTCGAGGCCGACCGAGGTCTTCGGATCGCCGAGGCTCATCCGCGACGCGAGCATCACGCCGGCGAAGCCGGTCACGAGCCCCTGCAGCACGAACACGGTGATCTTGATGCGCATCACCGGCAGCCCCGCGAGCAGCGCCGCCTCGCCGTTGCCGCCGACGGCCAGCACGTTCTTGCCGAACACCGTCTTGCGCAGCAGGAAGCCGAACACGACGAAGCCGACGATGTTGCTCCAGATCGGATACGAGATGCCGAGGAACGACCCGCCGCCGAGATCGAAGAAGCGCTCCTCGGAGATCATCACCGCGTCGCCGTTCGACGTGATGAACGCGAGCCCGCGCACGACTTCCATCATCGCGAGCGTGACGATCAGCGAGTTGATCCGCCAGCGCGCGATCAGCACGCCGTTGACGAGCCCGACCGCGCCGCCCGCGAGCACGCCGCCGGCGATGCCGAGCACGACGCTGTGCGTCGCGGTGATCAGCGTCGACGCGACGACGCCCGCGAACGCGACGATCGACGCGACCGACAGGTCGACCTCGCCGAGCGCGAGCACGAACATCATCGTCACCGCGATCGAGCCGATCAGCGTGACCGACAGCAGCAGGCCCTGGATGTTGCGCGGCGTGAGGAAGTCCGGCACCGTCAGCGACAGCGTCGCGAACAGCACGAGGAACACCATCACGATGCCGGAGCGGTTGATCAGTTGCCACACGCCGCCGCGCGCTCGCGGGGGCGCGGCCGTGGCCGCGGCATCGGGGGACGGGGAAGTGCGTTGGGGTTGCATTGCCTGGCTCATATCAGTTGCTTTCCGGTTGACTGCAGGCCGCTAGCGCGGCAGCGCGAGCTTGATCAGCGCGTCGGGCGTCGCCTGCGCCTTCGCGACCTCGCCCGCGATCCGTCCTTCCTTCATCACGATGATCCGGTCAGACACGCCGATCACCTCGGCGAGGTCGCTCGACACGAGGATCACCGTGCGGCCCGCTTCCGCGAGTTCGTAGAACAGGTTGTAGATTTCCGCGCGCGCGCCGACGTCGATGCCGCGCGTCGGCTCGTCCATCAGGAACACGTCGATGCGCTCGGCCAGCCAGCGCGCGAGCACGACCTTCTGCTGGTTGCCGCCCGACAGCGCGCCGATCGGCGTGTCGCCGTCGCGGGTCTTGATCGCGAGCCGCTCGATATAGCGCTGCGCGAGTTCACGCTCGCGCCGCCCGTCGAGCAGCATGCGCGCCGGGCTGAAATGCCGGCGCGCGCTGATGTTCAGGTTGTCGGCCACCGACGCGATCGCAACGATGCCTTCCTGCTTGCGGTCTTCCGGGCACAGCGCGAGGCCGGCGCGCACCGCGTCGCGCGGGCTCCCGAACGCGACCCGCCGCCCGTTCAGCTCGACGTGCCCCGCGCTCGGGCGCGCGGCGCCGTACAGCAGCTTCATCAGCTCCGAGCGGCCCGCGCCGACCAGCCCGAAGAAGCCGACGATCTCGCCGCGCCGCGCGGTGAACGACACGGGCTCGGCGAGCCCGGGCCCCGCCAGCCCCTTCGCCTCGATCAGCACGTCGCCGGGTGTGCGCGGCCGGTAGCCGTACACGTCCTCGATCGAGCGGCCGACCATGCAGCCGATCAGCCGGTCGCGGTCGAGATCGGCCACGGATTCGAACGTCTCGATGCGACGGCCGTCGCGGAACACGGTCACGCGGTCGCACAGTTCATACACTTCCTCCATCCGGTGCGTGACGTAGATGATCGCGCGGCCTTCCGCGCGCAGTGCACGGATGATCCGGAACAGTTGCGCGGTCTCGCGCGCGGACAGCGAGCTCGTCGGTTCGTCGAACGCGATCACGCGCGCGTCGCGCATCAGCGCCTTGCCGATCTCGATCATCTGGCGCTGGCCGATCGACAGATACTTCACCGGAATGCCCGGATCGATGTGCTCGCCGAGCCGCTCCAGCGCATCGAGCGCGCGCACGGCAAGCGCGCGTTCGTCGACCACGCCGAGCCGGCTCGGCAGTTGCCCGAGCATCAGGTTTTCCGCGACCGTCAGCTCGGGCACGAGATGCAGTTCCTGGTAGATGATCGCGATGCCGGCCTCCAGCGCCGCGCGCGTCGACGCGAAGTGCTGCACCACACCGTTCAGCGTCAGCGTGCCGGCCTGCGGCTGGTTCACGCCGGACAGCACCTTCAGCAGCGTCGACTTCCCCGCGCCGTTCTCGCCCATCAGCCCGTGCACTTCGCCCGCGCGCACCGACAGCGACACGGCGTCGAGCGCGCGCACGCCCGGGAACGTCACCGTGATGCCGTCGAGCGCGAGCAGCGCCGCGTCCGGCCGCGACGTGCCGGCTGCAGCGGCTGCGGCGGCCGTGGCTGTGTCCGTGCTGCCGGCGGATACGGTCGTCATCGTCTGCGTCGTCATCGCTTGCCCGCCCCGCACGCTCAGATGCCGAGTTCGGCGCGCACGGCCTGCCAGTTCGCGCGCGTCATCAGCTTGCCGCTCGTCTGCGTGTCGGCCGGCGGCGTCTTGCCGTTGCGAATCCAGTCAACGAGGTTCTGCGTGCTGTCCTTGCCGTGGTTCGTCGAGCTGACGGCGATCGTCCCGTAGAAGCCGGTCGGCTCCTTCTTCTGGAATTCGGCGAACGCCTCGCCGGCACCGTTGATGCCGACGCCGATCACGTCGGCGGCCGGAATATGCAGCTGTTCGGTCGCGCGCACCGCGCCGAGCACGGTTTCCTCGTTCAGCGCGTAGACCACCCACTTCTTGATGTTCGGATGCCGCGCGAGCACCGGCGCGGCCGCGCTGAAGCCGCCTTCGTCGTCGGTCGTCTTCTGCGGCGCATCGAAGATGTTCTCCTGGCGGAAGCCGTTCGCGAGCAGCGCCTGCGTCGCGCCGTCGGTGCGCAGCTTCGCGGTCGGCAGCTCGTAGTTCGTGATCCGCAGCGCGCCGACTTCCTCGGGCTTCCAGCCGCGTCGCTTCATCTCGTCGGAAATCGCCTGGCCAACCTGATTGCCGATCTTGGTCGCCGACATCCCGAGGTGCGGCACGTTCGGCAGCGGCTTGCCGGTCGAATCGACGAGCTGGTCGTCGACGGTCACGAACTTCATGTTGTAGCGCTTCGCACGCGCGGCGATCGCCGGCCCGAGGCGCACGTCGGGCGCGCAGATCACGAAACCCTGCGCGCCTTGCGAACCGAGGTTGTCGATCGCGGCCAGCACCTTCTCGCCGTCGGGCGTGCCGATCCTCACGACCGAGAAATTCTCCTTCTGGCCGAGCGCGGACGCCGCGTTCTGCTCGTTGATGAACCATGCCTGCTCGGGCATCTTCACCAGGAAGCCGATCTTCAGCGGCGCGTCGGCGCGCGCGGCGCCCTGCATGCCGAGCGGCGCGATGCACAGCGCGGCAAGCAGCGCGCGCAGGGTGTGTCGGCGAATCGTGTGGGTCGTGCGGTTCATGCGGTGTCTCCTTGATGTCGGCTTGTGCCGTAATGATTCGTCATGCGCGATCGCGCCTCAGCGCGCCCGCGTAGTCAGCGTAGTGAGTGCAGTCAGCGTCCGAACGCGTCGGTCTGCACGCGCCGGCCGAACAGGAACGCATCGGCGACGAGCCGCAACGGCCGCACGTCGACGTCGCTTTCACCCCGCGCGATCAGCGCATGGAAGTGCGCATACAGCGCCGGATACTCGCGTTCGGGCCCGATCTCGACCGGCTCGCCCGCGATCGACAGTTGCGCGCCGCCGCGGCTGATCGCGAGCACGCCGTCGGCCGTGTCGACCGCGATTTCCCATTGCTCGACCGGGCCGTGCCGCCAGTCGAATTCCGCGCGCACGGGCACGCCATCGGTATCCGTGCAATCGAGCTCGGCGGCGATCGGCGTCTGCACGTCGCTCGGCACGATCAGCGTCGCCTCGCGCAGCACGAGCTCGCGCGGCAGGATCCGCGTGACGATCGACAGCGCGTTGATGCCCGGATCGAACACGCCGAGGCCGCCGGGTTCCCAGATCCATTGCTGCCCCGGGTGCCAGCGCCGCACGTCCTCCTTCCAGCGCACCTGCACCGCGCGGATCGTGCGGGTCGCGAGCCACGCACGCGCGGGCTCCACCGCGCTCGCGCAGCGCGAATGCCACGTGGCGAACAACGTGAGCCCGCGTTCGCGCGCGAGCGCCTCCAGCACGGCCACTTCGCCGAGCGTCGCGCCCGGCGGCTTCTCGAGCATCACGTGCTTGCCGGCCTCGAGCGCGGCGCGCGCCTGCGCGTAGCGCACCTGCGGCGGCGCGCACAGCGACACGGCGTCGAGCTCGCGCTCGGCGGCCAGCAGCGCGCGCAGGTCGCGATAGTTGCGCACGCCGGCGACTTCCGCATGGCGGCTCGCGCACGCGGTCAGCTTGAAGCCCGGTTCGGCGTCGATCGCCGGCAGATGCTGGTCGCGCGCGATCTTGCCGACGCCGACGATACCCAGCGAAACCTGATCACTCATCGTGCATGCCTCCTTCGCGAATCGTTCGGTGGTCGTTCAGTGCGCCCAGCGCAGCACGAGCGGATCGAGCCGGCGCGCGATCGCGAGCAGTTCCGCGCGCGTGTCCGGATGCAGTTCCGGCATCGGATGCCGTGGCCGCTCGCACGCGATCACGCCGCCTTCGCGCATCAGCGCTTTCGCGGTGAGGATCCCGGACTGGCGGTTCTCGTGATTGATCAGCGGCAGCCACGCCTGATAGCGCTCGAAAGCGTCGTCGCGGCGCCCTTCGCGCCAGGCTTCGAGAATCGGCCGGATGCCGTCCGGAAACCCGCCGCCCGTCATCGCGCCGGTCGCGCCGGCATGCAGGTCGGCGAGCAGCGTGATCGCCTCCTCGCCGTCCCACGGCCCCTCGATCGCGTCGCCGCCGAGCCGGATCAGTTCGCGCAGCTTGTTCGCCGCCCCGGGTGTCTCGATCTTGAAGTACGCGACCTGCTCGATCTCGCGCGCCATCCGTGCGAGGAACGGGGCGGACAGCACCGTGCCGCTCGCGGGCGCATCCTGGATCATGATCGGGATGTCGATCGCGTCCGAAACGCGCGCAAAGAAGTCGAAGACCTGCGCTTCCGGCACGCGGAACGTCGCGCCGTGATAAGGCGGCATCGCCATCACCATCGCCGCGCCGAGCTGCTGCGCGCGCAGGCTGCGCGCCGCGCACACCTGCGTGCCGTAGTGCGACGTCGTGACGATCACCGGCACGCGGCCCGCGACGTGTTCGAGGATCGTGCGCGTGAGCACGTCGCGTTCGTCGTCGGTGATCGCGAACTGCTCGGAGAAATTCGCGAGGATGCACAGCCCGTCGGAACCCGCGTCGATCATGAAATCGACCGCGCGTTTCTGGCTCGCGAGGTCGAGCTCGCCGGTGTCGGTGAAGGTCGTCGGGACGACGGGGAAGATGCCGCGATAACGCGGCGTGCTGCTCGATGTCATGGTTCGCGTCCTGCTTCGGCGTCGGTGGTGACCGGCCGTCATGCGTTCACGGTTTCACGAAGCGGGCCCGGGCGGGCCCGCAACCGGCTGCGGCGCGCGTGTGTGGCACCTCTCGCGCCGCCTGCCGCTCAATGCGAATGGCTCGGCACGTCCGCGCCGCGCGTGCCGACCAGGAAGTCGAGGTCGCACCCCTCGTCGGCCTGCAGCACGTGATCGATGTACAGCCGGGCGTAGCCGCCCTTGCCGAGCTGCCCGGCCACACCCGGCGCCGCGGTCGGATCGACGTCCGACAGGCGGCGCTGCAGTTCGTCATCCGGAATGTCGAGATGCAGCGTGCCGGCCTCGCAGTCGAGCTCGATCCAGTCGCCGTTGCGCACGGCCGCGAGCGGCCCGCCGGCGGCGGCCTCCGGCGCCACATGCAGCACGACCGTGCCGTACGCGGTGCCGCTCATCCGCGCGTCGGAAATCCGCACCATGTCCTTCACGCCCTGGCGCAGCAGCTTCGGCGGCAGCCCCATGTTGCCGACCTCGGCCATCCCCGGATAACCGCGCGGCCCGCAGTTCTTCAGCACGAGCACCGAGCTGGCGTCGACGTCGAGCGCCTCGTCGTTGATCGTCGCCTTGTAGTGGTCGAGGTTCTCGAACACCACCGCGCGGCCGCGATGCTTCAGCAATTCGGGGCTCGCCGCCGACGGCTTCAGCACCGCGCCGCGCGGCGCGAGGTTGCCGCGCAGGATGCAGATGCCGCCGTCCGCGATCAGCGGCCGGTCGAGCGGGCGAATCACTTCGTCGTCGTAGTTCGGCGCTTCGTGCACGTTGTCCCACAGCGACTTGCCGTTCACCGTCAGCGCGTCCGGGTGCGGCAGCAGCCCGCCTTCGCCGAGCCGGCGCAGCACGGCCGGCAGCCCGCCCGCGTAATAGAACTCTTCCATCAGGAAGCGCCCCGACGGCATCAGGTCGACGATCGTCGGCGTGTCGCGGCCGATGCGCATCCAGTCCTCCAGTTCGAGCGGCACGCCGATGCGGCCCGCAATCGCCTTCAGGTGGATCACCGCGTTCGTCGAGCCGCCGATCGCCGCATTCGCGCGGATCGCGTTCTCGAACGCCGCGCGCGTGAGGACCTTCGACAGCACGAGCCCTTCGAGCGCCATCTCGACGATGCGGATGCCGGACATGTGCGCGAGCACGTAGCGGCGCGAATCGACGGCCGGAATCGCCGCGTTGTGCGGCAGCGCGACGCCGAGCGCCTCGGCCATGCACGCCATCGTCGACGCGGTGCCCATCGTGTTGCAGGTGCCGGCCGAGCGCGACATGCCGGCTTCGGCCGACAGGAAATGATGCAGGTCGATCTCGCCGGCCTTCAGTGATTCATGCAGCTGCCACACGGCCGTGCCGGAGCCGATGTTCCTGCCTTCGAGCTTGCCGTTCAGCATCGGCCCGCCCGACACGACGATCGCCGGCACGTCGCAGCTCGCCGCGCCCATCAGCAGCGCGGGCGTCGTCTTGTCGCAGCCGGCGAGCAGCACGACCGCGTCGATCGGATTGCCGCGGATCGCTTCCTCGACGTCCATCGACGCGAGGTTGCGCGTGAGCATCGCCGACGGGCGCAGGTTCGATTCGCCGTTCGAGAACACCGGGAACTCGACCGGGAAACCGCCCGCTTCGAAGATCCCGCGCTTCACGTGCTCGGCGAGCTTGCGGAAGTGCGCGTTGCACGGCGTCAGTTCGGACCACGTGTTGCAGATGCCGATGATCGGACGGCCATCGAACTCGTGATCGGGAATGCCCTGATTCTTCATCCAGCTCCGGTACATGAAGCCGTTCTTGTCGTTCGTGCCGAACCATTGGGCGGAGCGCAGCCTGGGTTTTGTTGCCGACATCGTCAGTCCTGTGGTGACGGGATACCGGCGCAGTCTAGGCAGAATTTTGATAACTGGCTAATGACGTTTTTGGCGATTACGATATCGATTCCGATATCGATATAAACCCGTACGATGCCCGAAGCCAGCCCGTGGGGAAACCGTGGCCGCCTGAAGACGCGCCAGCTTCTGCTGGTCGTCGCGCTTGCCGACGAAGGCAGCATCCACCGCGCGGCGGCCGCGCTGAACATGACGCAGCCGGCCGCGTCGAAGCTGCTGCGCGAACTCGAGGAATCGATCGGCGCGGTGCTGTTCGAACGCCTGCCGCGCGGGATGCGGCCGACGCTGTACGGCGATGCGCTGATCCGTCACGCGCGCGCGGCGCTCGGCAGCCTCGACCAGGCGCACGAGGAACTGGCCGCGCTGAAGGCCGGCCATCTCGGCCACGTGGTGGTGGGGGCGATCACGTCGCCGGGCTTGCGGCTCGTACCGCCGGCGGTGGCCGCGGTGAAGGGCACGCATGCGGGCCTGCACGTATCGGTCGAGATCGACACCAGCAACGTGCTGCTCGAGCATCTCGCGCAGGACAAGATCGACATCGTGGTCGGCCGGCTTTCCGCCGAACACGACAAGCTGCGGCTGCGCTATGAGCCGCTGACCGGCGAGTCGGTGGCGGCCGTCGTGCGGACCGGCCATCCGCTGCTCGCGCAGGCGCCGCTGGCGCTCGCGGACGTGCAGCGCGCCGCGTGGGTCGTGCCGCCGGCCGGCAGCGTGCTGCGCCATCGCTTCGAGCTCGTGTTCCAGCGCGCGAGCCTCGCGCCGCCGGCGAACCTCGTCGAGACGTCCGCGCTGCTGTTCATCACGCAGCTGCTCGAACAGAGCGACATGATCGCGGTGCTGGCCGAGGACGTCGCGCGCTACTACGCGCGGCACGGGATCGTCACGATGCTGCCGCTGGAGATGGATTGCCGGATGGACGATTTCGGGATCATCACGCGCACCGACCGGCTGCATTCGCCGGCCGTCGCGGTGATGGCGGATGCGATTCGGGTGGCGGCGCGGGGGGTTTATGGGGTCGTGCTGTAACGGCGCGGCTTCAGCGGCATTCCCGGAGCACGTGCGCGCCGGCTGACGCGCGCGTGGCCCGGGCCGCGCGTCACACCCAGGGCGGCGCGATCCCTTCGGTCTGCAGCGCCCGCTGGATCGCCGGGCGCGCGAGCACCCGCTGCAGATAGCCGCCGAGTACCGGGCGCTGCCGCGCCGGTTCGGCAAAGCCGCGCGTCCAGCGGCACAGCATCAGCGCATACGGGTCGAGCACCGAGTAATGCGCGCCGAGCAGCCAGGGGCCGCCGCTCGTTTCCAGTTGACGGTCGAGCTGATCCAGCAGCGCCGCGATTTTCGCCTCCGCGTGCGCCTTCACCTGCGCGGCACCAGCCGAGTTGCCCACGTCGACCCAGCGCTCCGGATAGAAATACGCGATCAATGTCGCCTGGAGCGTGTTGGTGAGCCACATCAGCCATTTGTAGCACTGCGCCCGTTCCGGGGTGCCGAGTTCGGGCGCCAGCCGCTTCTCGGGATGCGCATCGGCGAGATGCAGACAAATGGCCGCGGCCTCCTACAGCACCAGGTCGCCGTCGATCAGTACCGGAATGAGCCCGTTCGGATTGAGCGCGAGGTAGTCCGGCGACTTGTGCCGATCGTGCGTGCGGTCGACGTATTCAAGCTCGAACGGCTGGTCGATTTCCTCGAGCACGAAGTGCGGCGCCATGCTGGCGTTGCCGGGGTAGTAGAAAAGCTTCATCGTCGATTTCGTCCGGCGGGTGTCGGCGTCACGCCGCGGCGAATTCGATCGTGGGCTCGCAGCGGATCGGAAAATTGACCGAGTTCGCGATATAGCACTTTGCGTGCGCATCGTGATGCAGATGTTCCGCCCGCTCGCGATCGTCGCCGGCCTGGATCGTCACGTGCGGGCGCAGCACGATTTCCGTGAAGCGGCCCGGCTCGTCACGGTCGACCATCGTGCCTTCCGCATCGTCGACATAAGCGAGCACGTGAATGCCCGCTTCGGAGCACAGGTGCAGGTACCACAGCTTGTGACACGCCGATGCCGACGCCAGCAACAGGTCTTCGGGGTTCCAGCGCGACGCGTCGCCCCGAAACGCCGGGTCCGACGAACCGGGAATTTCCGGCTTGGAACCGGCCCGGATCACATGATCGCGGCCGTATTCGCGATACCCCGACGTGCCGGTGCCGCGATTGCCCGTCCACGCGACTGCGACGCGATACTTGTGTTCGCCAGATGCCATCTCGCTCTCCATTGATGTGGGTTGCTTCGACCGGGCCGGATTTCGTCGTACGGAGCCCGCCTGCGTTCGCCATTTTGGCACCGGATTTTCGTTTGGTATACCATTATTCCAAATTGACGGAACACACAGGCATGGAAGCCAAACTCGATTCCACGGCGGACGCGGTCGCCGCCTCGTTGCGGGACATGATCATCAACGGCGAGTTCGAAGCGGGCGAGCGGCTCGTCGAGCGCGACCTCGCCGACCGCTTCGGCATCAGCCGGATTCCGATGCGCGAGGCCATCCAGCGCCTGGAGCGCGAAGGGTTGCTGGACATCTTCAGGAATCGCGGCGCCGTCGTGCGCACGCTGGGTGCCTCGGACGTGCAGGAAATCTACGATCTGCGCGTGCTGCTCGAAGGCGACGCGATCTACCGCAGCGTGAAGCGGCTCGACGACGAGACGCTCGCGCGTGCCGAACTCGTCCATCGCCTGCTCGGCGATACGGCCGTGCCGCGCCGGCAGGGCGAACTGAACCGCGAATTCCATGCGTTGCTGTATTCGTGCTGCGGCAACGCACGGCAATTGAATACGATCGCGGAGCTGCGCAGCCAGGTCGAACGGTACGAGCGCCTGCAGGCCACGCTGCTCGCCGATACGCCGTCGTTCCAGGTCGAGCACGAGGAGATCCTGCAGGCGTGCCGCGAACGCAATGCGCGTGCCGCTCGGTCGATGACGGTCGTGCATCTCGAATCGGCCAGGCGCATCGTGATGGGGCTCGTCGAAGGCGATTGAAGCCGGTGCTGCGTGTGCCGCCTGCTGCCCCGCGCGCGCGGGGCGGGCCGGCCTTGTCGTGCCTTGTCGTGCCTTGTCGTGCCTTGTCGGGTCGCGCCAATCGCGGCGCCAACCTCCGTCGCGACATTCAGCACATCGATACATCAAATCGACCGCGTCGCGCTCCCGCCGGGCGCGCGGCCGGTCGTCCCGCGCACCACCAGTTTCGGCAGCGACGCGATCCGCACGCGCGATGCAGCGCTGCTGCGCGCGCCCGCGTCGCGTAGCGCATTGAGCAATTCGACCGCGAGCCCCGCGGCCTCGGCGGTCGGGATCGCAACGGTCGTCAGCGTGGGGCGCGTGTCGCTGGCCAGGTGTATGTCGGTGATCCCGACGATCGACAGGTCGTCCGGCACACGCCGGCCGCGATCGGCCGCTGCATGCATCGCCCCGATCGCCGGCAGGTCGTTGGTCGCGACCAGCGCGGTCAGCCGCGGATGCGCGTCGAGCAGCCGCCCCGCCGCGCGCACGCCGCCGTCGATCGAATCGGGTTCCGCCGCGACGATCGACGCATCGAGCCCGGCTTCACGCATCACGTCGACGAAGCCGTCGTAGCGCGCCGCCTGCACGCCGCTCGCCGACCCGCCGACGATCACGCCGATCCGCTCGTGGCCCAGCTCGAGCAAGTGCCGCGTCGCGATCCGCCCCGCCTCCCGAAAATCGATCGCCACGCACGGCAATCCGTCGGGCGGCGCCTCCGGCCGCTCCCACAGGCACAGCACGACCGGCACACCGCGCGCCGCCACGTCGAGCAGATCGGGCAGATGCAGGTTCGCGTTGGTCACGAGAATCCCTTCGGAGATCGTGCCGGCAATCTGGTCGAGATACGCGCGCCCTTGCAGCGGATCTTCATTCGTATTGCAGACGATCAGGAACTGCCCGTTGCGGCGCACCGCGCGCTCGACCGCCAGCGCGAACTCCGGGTAGAACGGGTTCGCGATGCTCGACACCATCAGCGCAACCGTCGGCGCGCGCCCTTCCGCCAGCGCACGCGCCGCGAGATGCGGCCGATACCCGAGCGCCTCCACGGCTTCCAGCACCCGCGCACGCGTCGCCTCGCCCACCCGGCCGCGCTCGCGCAGCACGTTCGACACGGTCGCGGCCGTCACGCCGGCGCGGCGCGCCACTTCATCCAGGGTTGCCATCGCTTGCTCACTATATGAGACGTCTATCCAGTATTTGCTTCGCTTACCGAAGCGGCGCACTATCGCCGCACACCCTGCCGCCCGACCGACGGGCGCGACTCGGCCGCGATCACATCGCCTCTTTTTTTGATCGCGATGATTAAGCGCTTAATCACCGATGATGGCGCATTAAAACATGGAGCGGAGACAATGGCGAGCATCTCGATGCGGCGCGTGCAGAAAGCCTATGGCGATCACGCGCCGGTCATTCGCGACGTCGATCTGGAGATCGGCGCGCACGAGTTCTGCGTATTCCTCGGGCCGTCCGGATGCGGGAAGTCGACGTTGCTGCGGATGATCGCCGGGCTCGAGGACCTGAGCGCGGGCGAGCTGTCGATCGACGGCTGCCGCGTCGACGACGTGCCGGCCGCCGAGCGCGGCGTCGCGATGGTGTTCCAGAGCTACGCGCTGTTTCCGCACATGACGGTCTACGAGAACATGGCGTTCGGGCTGAAGCTCGCACGCGTGCCGAAAGCCGAGATCGACCGGAAGGTGCGCGATGCCGCGCGCATCCTGCAGCTCGACACGCTGCTCGAACGCAAGCCGAAGGCGCTGTCGGGCGGCCAGCGGCAGCGCGTCGCGATCGGCCGCGCGATCGTGCGCGAGCCCGGCGTGTTCCTGTTCGACGAGCCGCTGTCGAATCTCGACGCCGCGCTGCGCGGCCAGACCCGCATCGAGATCGCGCGGCTGCACCGGCAGTTCGAACGCGCGAGCGTCGTCTACGTGACGCACGACCAGACCGAAGCGATGACGCTCGCCGACAAGATCGTGCTGCTGCACGCCGGCGCCGACACCGCGCAGCACGGCAGCATCGCGCAGGTCGGCGCGCCGCTCGACCTCTACCACCACCCGGCCAGCCGCTTCGTCGCGGGCTTCATCGGCTCGCCGCGGATGAACTTCCTGCCGGCCGTCGTCACGGCGTGCGATGCCCGTCGCACGACCGTCACGCTCACGCCGTCCGGCGAAACCTTCACGCTGCCGCGCGACGGCTCGGCGCTCGGCGCCGGCGCCGCCGTGACGCTCGGCATTCGCCCCGAACACCTGATGCTCGGCGCCGCGCACGACGCCACGACACTCGCACGCGACGTCGCGCTCGTCGAACGCCTGGGCGAACAGACCTACGTGCACCTCGACCAGCCCGGCGGCCACGCGCTGATCGCGAAAGTGCCCGGCGACGCGCAGGTGCGTACCGGCGAGCGCGTGCACGTACATGCGCCGGCCGCGGCCTGCCATCTCTTCACCGAAGACGGCCGCGCGGTGCCCGCGTGCGCCGACGTCCACGTTCACCACTACGCATAAGGATCGGGCATGCGCCTCGGAGTCTGTTACTACCCGGAACACTGGCCGGAATCGATGTGGGCCGACGATGCCCGCAGGATGAAAGCGCTCGGCATCGAGCAGGTGCGGATCGCCGAATTCGCGTGGAGCCGTATCGAGCCGTCGCCTGGCGAATACGACTGGGGCTGGCTCGATCGGGCGATCGACGTGCTCGGCGCGGCCGGCCTCGAGATCGTGATGTGCACGCCGACCGCGACGCCGCCGAAATGGCTGGTCGACCGCCATCCGGACATCCTCGCGATCGGCGCCGACGGCCGGCCGCGCGCGTTCGGCTCGCGCCGCCACTACGACTTCTCGTCGCCGACCTATCTCGAGGCGTCGCGGCAGATCTGCACGGCGGTCGCCGAGCGCTACGGCCGGCACCCGGCCGTGCGCTACTGGCAGACCGACAACGAGCTGGGCTGCCACCAGACCGTCGTCAGTTATTCGCCGGCCGCGCTCGTGCGCTTCCGTGCGTGGCTGAAGGCGCGCTACGGCACGATCGACGCACTGAACCGCGCGTGGGGCACCGTGTTCTGGAGCATGGAGTATCGCCATTTCGACGAGGTCGATGCGCCCGTCGGGACCGTGACCGAAGCGCACCCGTCGCATCGCCTCGACTACCGGCGTTTCGCGTCGGACGAAGTCGCGCGTTATCACCGGATGCAGGTCGACGTGATCCGCGCGCACTCGCCGGGCCGGCCCGTCGCGCACAACTTCATGCAGCTGTTCACCGAGTTCGACCATTACGAAGTGGCGCGCGACCTCGACGTCGCGACGTGGGACAGCTATCCGCTCGGCGCGCTCGAGGAGCAATGGTTCGCGCCCGACGTGAAGGCACGCTGGCTGCGCACCGGCCATCCCGATTTCGCGTCGTTCAATCACGACCTCTATCGCGGCATGTCGACGCTGCCGTTCTGGGTGATGGAGCAGCAGCCGGGCCCCGTGAACTGGGCGCAGTGGAACCCCGCGCCGCTGCCGGGGATGGTGCGCCTGTGGAGCTGGGAGGCGTTCGCGCACGGCGCCGGCTGCGTGTCGTACTTCCGCTGGCGTCAGGCGCCGTTCGCGCAGGAGCAGATGCACGCGGGCCTGAACACACCCGACAACCAGCTCGACGAAGGCGGCCGCGAAGCGCAGCGCGTCGCTCAGGAGATCGCCGCCGTGCTCGACGCCGGCGCGGATGTCGACGCGAACGGCGCGGTGCGGGCCCCCGTCGCGCTCGTGTTCGACTATGAAGCGAAGTGGCTGTTCGAAGTGCAGCCGCAAGGCGCCGATTTCCACTACCCGCGCTTCGCGTTCGAGTACTACACGGCGCTGCGTTCGCTCGGCCTCGATGTCGACATCGTTTCCGCGCATGCGCCGCTCGACGGCTACCGGCTCGTCGTCGTGCCGCCGCTGCCGGTCGTCCCGGACGATTTCGCCGCGCGGCTCGCGGCCTCGGGCGCGCACGCCGTGTTCGGGCCGCGCACCGGCTCGAAGACCGTCGACCTGCAGATTCCGCCGACGCTGCCGCCCGGCCCGCTCGCCTCGATCCTGCCGGTGCGCGTATGGCGCGTCGAATCGCTGCGGCCGAACGTGACCGAGCGAATCGACGGGACGCTGTACGACGGTACGCCGCTCGCGGGCCATGCGCGCCACTGGCGCGACTTCGTCGAACTGCACGACGACACACGCAGCGTCGTGCGCGCGCGCTTCGCCGACGGTCACCCGGCCTGCGTGTCGCACGGCACGCTGCACTACTGGGCCGCGCTGTTCGACGACGCGACCACCGCCCGGCTGTTCGCCGATGTCGCGGCCGAAGCCGGCCTCATGCCGACGCCGCTCGGCGACGGTGTGCGCGTGAGCCGGCGCGGCGGCCTGACCTACGTTTTCAACTATGGCGACACGCCGCACACGATCGACGCGGTACCGCCGTCGGCGTTCGTGCTCGGCAGTGCGCAAGTCGGGCCGCAAGACGTGGCCGTGTATCGAAGCCGTTCGTAGCACCCCGGCACCGGCGCCACGATGCGCCGGTCACGCACAAGACGACACACAGGAATGGAGACACGCATGACACATCGCCCCCTTCGCTTCGCCGCCCGGCTCGCCACGGCCGCCGCCGTCGCACTGGCATCGCTCGGCACGACTGCGCCCGCCGATGCCGGCACGCTGACGATCAACATCGCGTTCAAGGGTGCCAGCCAGCGCGCGGTCTGGCAGTCGACGCTCGACGCGTTCCACAAGGCGCATCCCGACATCGACGTGAAGGCGACCTTCGTCGACGAGGAAGCGTACAAGGTGCAGCTCCCCGCCTGGCTCACGACCGTCGCGCCGGACGTCGTGAACTGGCACGCCGGCGAGCGGATGGCGTACTACGCGAAGCGCGGGCTGTTCGAGGACCTGAGCGGCGACTGGACGAAGAACGGCTGGGGCGCGATGTATGCATCGACGCGCGACGCATCGTCGTACAACGGCAAGCAGTACGCGGCGCCGACCGTCTACTACTCGTGGGGGCTGTTCTACCGCAAGGACCTGTTCCGCAAGGTCGGCATCGCCGACGAGCCGAAGACGTGGGACCAGTTTCTCGACGCATGCAAGAAGCTGAAGGCGGCCGGCATCACGCCGGTCGCGATCGGCGGCCGCGACGCGTGGACGCTCGCCGGCTGGTTCGACTATCTCGACCTGCGCCTGAACGGCAACGCGTTCCACCAGCAGCTGATGGCCGGCGACGTGCCGTACACCGACCCGCGCGTGAAGAAGGTCTATACGACGTGGAAGTCGCTGATCGACGCGGGCTACTTCATCGACAACGCGCTGTCCTACGATCTCGACGGCGCCCAGCCGTTCCTGTTCCAGGGCAAGGCCGCGATGATGCTGATGGGCACCTTCATCGCGGCGGGTTTTCCGCCGAACGTGAAGCAGGAAATGGGCTATTACCGCTTCCCGATCATCGACCCGAAGGTGCCGACCGCCGAGGATGGCCCGGTCGAATCGCTGCATATCCCGACAAAGGCGAAGAACAAGGCCGACGCGCACACGTTCCTCGCGTTCGTCGAAACACCCGAGATGGGCGCGAAGCTCGCGGAAGGCCTCGGTTCGCTGTCGGCCAACAGCAAGTCGCCCGAGCCGGCCGATCCGGTCTCGCGCATCGGCTTCCGGATCCTGGCCGACACGAAGGGCGGCGTCGCGCAGTTCTACGACCGCGACATGACGAAGGAAATGGCCGACGAGGGGATGAAGGGGATGCAGCAGTTCCTCGCGAATCCGGCGCAGCTCGATACGGTGCTCGCGCAGCTCGAACAGACTCGCAAGCGGATCTACAAGAAGTAACGCCGTGACCCGCGCGGCGGTGCTCCGCCGCTGCGGCTGTCCCATCGTTCGCTCGTTCAGGAGCCCTGCCGTGTCCAGTCCGATTTCGTCCCGACACCTCGAGCCGCCCGCCGCGCCGCCGGAACCGCCGCACCCTCGCGCGCCCGCCGCGGTTACCGCTGTTGCACTACCCGCGCGCCGCCCGTCGCCCGCCGTGCGGCGGCAACGGCGTGCTGCGTGGCTGTTTCTCGCGCCGGCCTGCGCGATGGTTGCCGTCTATGTGATCTGGCCGATCCTGTCGACGCTGTGGCTGAGCCTGTACAACTGGGACGGGATGACCGAGCGCACGTTCGTCGGTCTCGCGAACTATGCGGAGCTGCTGCAAGCGCCGACGTTCTACACGGCGCTGCGCAACAACGTGATCTGGCTCGCGCTCTTCATGCTCGCGCCGCCGCTCGGCCTCGCGCTCGCGCTGTACCTGAACCAGGCGGTCGCCGGCATCCGGCTCGTGAAGTCGCTGTTCTTCGCGCCGTTCGTGCTGTCGGGTGTGGTCGTCGGCCTGATCTTCTCGTGGTTCTACGATCCGACGTTCGGCCTGCTCGCGCTGATTGCCGGGCACGGCATCCCGGTGCTCGGCGACGCGCGCTACGCGACGTTCGGCATCGTGTTCGCCGCGCTGTGGCCGCAAACCGCGTACTGCATGATCCTGTACCTCACCGGCCTCACGTCGCTCAATCCGGAACAGATCGAAGCCGCACGCATGGAAGGCGCGCGCGGCTTCGCGCTGCTGTGGCACGTGGTGCTGCCGCAACTGCGGCCGACCACGTTCATGGCGATCGTCGTCACGGTGATCGGTGCGCTGCGCAGCTTCGACCTGATCTCGGTGATGACGAGCGGCGGCCCGTTCGAGAGCTCGACCGTGCTTGCGTATTACATGTACGACCAGGCGATCAAGTACTACCGGCTCGGCTATTCCGCGTCGATCGCGGTCGTGCTGTTCGCGATCATGCTCGTCTACATCGTGTTCCAGTTGCGCCGCCTGCTGCGCAACGAGCAATGACCTTCCGGGGATGCCTTCATCATGTTTCCGACACCCGTTGCCCAATGGAAGCCGGTTTCGCGCCGGCTGTACAAGCTGTCGCTGCCCGTCGCGCTCGTGATCTGGCTGCTGCCGATGATCGCGGTGTTCGTCACGTCGGTGCGCTCGACCGAGGAACTCGTCGAAGGCAACTACTGGGGCTGGCCGCGGCACTTCTCGATGATCGAGAACTATCGCGATGCGCTGACCACGTCGCCGATGCTGCATTACTTCTGGAACAGCGTGCAGATCACGGTGCCGTCCGTGCTGGGCTCGATCGCGCTCGCGGCGATGGCGGGCTTTGCGCTTGCGACCTACAAGTTTCGCGGGAGCACGGCGCTGTTCGGCACGTTCGTCGCGGGTAATTTCGTGCCGGTGCAAGTGCTGATGATTCCGGTGCGGGACTTGTCGCTCAGGCTCGGCGTGTTCAATACGGTCGAGGCGCTGATCCTGTTTCATGTCGCGTTCCAGACGGGGTTCTGCACGCTGTTTCTGCGCAACTTCATCAAGCAGTTGCCGTTCGAGCTGATCGAGGCGGCGCGGATCGAAGGGGCGGGGGAATGGACGGTGTTCTGGCGGATCGTGTTGCCGTTGATCCGGCCTGCGTTGGCCGCGCTGGCGATTCTTGTTTTTACGTTCGTGTGGAATGACTACTTCTGGGCGCTGTGTCTCACGCAAGGGGATGAGGCCGCGCCGATCACGGCAGGGGTCGCCGCGTTGAAGGGACAATGGACGACGTCGTGGAACCTCGTGTCGGCCGGGTCGATCCTGGCGGCGTTGCCGTCCGTCGCGATGTTCTTCGCGATGCAGAAGCATTTTGTGGCGGGGCTGACGTTTGGAGCGACCAAAGGCTGAACGCGCGCAGCCCTGCGTATTCGTATCTCCCCCTCTGCATCGAGAGGTTGCCCGCTTCGGCGGGTTTTTTTTTGGGGCTGTCGGATTCGGATTACCTAAGAAGTGCAGAACAATTCCGGTGTCCTGCGTTAGAGGTTCAAGGTGGGTCGATCGTGGTCGACGACGATAGGCAAAAAGTCGATCAAGTGAACGCGTCCTCGGGCTAGATTGACATCACCAATCTCGAGAAACGTGGCCAGACGTGGACAGGGGATATCAAACGACAAATAACGGGTGCCATGTTAAATTACTGCCCATCCATAACAAATTAACAGGTTTAAAAATTAAATGGCAACGTGGTCTGAGGACATAGCACTCGCACTAGAACAACTTGGCGGCATTGCTCCCCTTGCCGAAATCTACGAGCAGGTTGCGACTATACGACCCAAGCCACATCCGGCGGATCTTGGAGCCTCCGTCCGAGGGGCTATTGAGAGAAACTCCTCTGATTCAACGGTTTTTTCTGGAAATGATTTATTCTTTTCCGTCAACGGAATCGGTGGTGGGGTGTGGGGACTACGATCTTTTGAAAAACCCACACCACTGGCGTCCGACATCGATTCGCTTGGGAACGAGGCACCTCAAAGACAGCACCAAAAAACATATCGCATCCTTCGAGATACAGCACTAGCTCGACAGATAAAGCTTCTACATAAGAACAAATGCCAGATATGCGGGGAATCCATCAAACTCCCCAATGGCGAGTTTTACTCCGAAGCCCATCACATACAACCTCTCGGAAATCCACACAAGGGACCAGACACATCAGAAAATATTCTGGTTCTTTGCCCCAATCACCACGTAATGCTTGATTATGGCGTCATCGCAATTGACCCATCAAAATTAAATCTTCATCACAAACACAAGATTGGAGCGACCTACATCACCTATCACAATGAAGTAATTATAAAACCCATCAATTCACCATGAAAACAAATATCCAAGCGACTTGATCCGCATACGACATCATTTTTCGCGGTCTTTATATTCAGAATATTTTCGCGAGTCGCCCCGCACTTTTTCAGCAGGATATTTTTCTCGATTGAGCTTCATTTTCTCGAGTACGGCCTGAAAAAGATCGACATCCATCTTGTCCGCGAGGCGAACCAAATATACCAATACGTCAGCCATCTCGTGACGAATTGCTGTCAGGCCAGCCTCGCTAAATTCGGCTCTTTCTCCCGAAACCAGCCACTGAAATGGTTCTAGCAACTCACTTGCCTCTATACTAAGAGCCGTCGCCAGATTCTTTGGTGTGTGAAATTTGTCCCAATCTCGCTCATCGACAAACTGACGAACAAGTTCGCGCAACTCCGTCAGATCACTCCGCAACTCAGACTTTTCCATATAACCGATCTCTCCTGTACATCTAGAATTACCGAAGCCATCAATAGCACTTAGATACAAGACATTCGACTCGCGCCAACCCCCTTTGGAACCTGAAAGCACATATTAATAAAAATTCCATATGAATTGAATACCCTTGCCGGATATCAATTGAATCAACGAAAATCCAATCTTGTCCGGGCACCCAGAATCATACGAATGTTTACCCGTCAGAAAGGTGATCCCAACAACCGTTGCGCGATCCGAAGCAGTCGCTACCGGCAAATCTGGCGAGATAACAACGTGCGCGCAAGGGGCGACATCGACGGAAATCCACGATGGGCGTTTCTCGAGATCACCGTCGCTACGCCGCTCCCGACTCAGCACCGCCGCCCTTGATTCTCAACCGCGCATCCACCGCCCCGATGTTCTTCTCATGCGACACGAGCATCTGCGTGAGCGCATGATGCATATCCGGCTGCGCGAGCGTCGGCAGCAACGCCTGCAGCTTCCGCACGACCCAGCGCTGGCCACGATTCAGGAACGCCAACCGCCCAGCCAGATCGTCGATCGCCATTGCCTTCTCGTAGAACACGCCGGTCGCACGCGTCGGTTCCGCATCGAGCGACCGGATCGCATCGACGAGCACGCTGCACCAGTGCGCGTCGTCCTGGCGAATATGGGCGATCAGCCGGTGCAGTTCGGGATCGTCGCTCACCTCGGCCGCCATTTCGGATGCGACACGCGCGCCTGCGCGCTCGGCCTCCAGCAACTCGTCGAGCGTCGCCACCAGCGCGGCGCGGTCTTCATGCGGAGTCAGATCGGCGCGGGCGTCAGGCCCGTCGCCATGCGTCGGAATCGACATGCAGCACCCTCCTGTCAGGATCGATGGCGTAATACGTGCGACGGTACACGGCGCGTGTTGCACGAACGTGCAAATCAGCGCGTGCCTCGTGCCATATACGTCACATCATGATGCAACAACCAATCAACCTGCATCGCCAACGCACGTCGCTTGATGGACGTCATGACACGAACACACCGGCGCCTGCTTAAGTCCACCCTTCAAGCCGCAACGTCGACCGCACGAGCCGCTGCTCCTCCTGCTCGATCTCCCTCAGATATTCGACGCACTGGCGGATATGCTCGCTCGCCGCCTTGCGCGCCTGCTCGGGCAGCCGCCCGGTCACCGCGTTATAGAGCCGTGCATGCTGGCGATCGATCTGCTTCTTCAACGGCTCGCGGTGATAGAGGTTGTTCACCGACGCAAACACCGAACTCAGCAGCAGATCCGTCAGCGACTGCAACGTATTCACGAGCACCGGGTTATGCGACGCCTCGCAAATCGCGAGATGAAACGCGTGATCGAGCTTCGCGCGCGCGGCCGGGTCGAGATCCTGCGCGTCGGCCGCGGTCATCTCGTCATAACGACGCTTGATCAGGATGAAATCGGCGGACGTTCCGCGCAGCGCCGCCAGCCGCGCGGCCTCCGTCTCGAGCATCCCGCGCACTTCGAACAGGTCGTACAGCGTGCGCGGCTGCGAGCCGAGCAGGTGCATCATCGGCGAGACTTCGCGCTGCGGGGTCAGGCTCGCGACGAACGAACCCTTGCCGTGCGTCGTCTCGATGATCCCGCGCGCACGCAGCAACTTCATCCCTTCGCGCACGGCCGTGCGCGACACGCCGAGCTTCTCGGTCAGCCGCCGTTCGGACGGCAACGCCTGCCCGGCCTTCAGCACGCCGTCGACGATCAATTGCTCGATCCGCTCGGCGACGACATCGGCGACATTGCGCGCCGGCGCTTGTCGATCCTGCATTTCCATACTGGTATGACCACTTTTGACGGATGTCGCCGATTTTCTCATAAACCCTTGTCGTGACTGGCTTTTACGTCAATACCCACCCTAGCTTCACGGCACGCTTCGAAAAACTGGTATGACCACACTCGCGACGTATGGACACACACCGGCCGGCCGCCAAGAATGCCGTCCATCCGGCGCCGCGCATCCCGCGGCCGCCCGCATGGTGAAGAGAGTGGAGACGGAGACACACGATGAGTTTCACCTACGACGAACGGATCGACGGCCCGCTGGCGACCGTCGGCCGCGACACACTCGTCGCCGCGCTGCACGCGGCGGCGCCCGGCCTCGACGTGCTGCATGAGCGCGAAGCGCTCAAGCCGTTCGAATGCGACGGCCTCGCCGCCTATCGCACGGTACCGCTCGCGGTCGTGCTGCCCGACACGGTCGAGCAGGTGCGCGCGGTGCTGCGCGTCGCCGCCGCGCTCGGCGTGCCGGTGGTCGCGCGCGGCGCGGGAACCGGGCTGTCGGGCGGCGCGATGCCGCTCGAAAAAGGCCTCCTGCTCGTGATGGCGAAGTTCAACCGGATTCTCGACATCGACCCCGATGCCGGCGTCGCGCGCGTGCAGCCCGGCGTGCGCAACCTCGCGATCTCGCAGGCAGCCGCGCCGCACGGCCTCTACTACGCGCCCGATCCGTCGTCGCAGATCGCGTGCTCGATCGGCGGCAACGTCGCCGAAAACGCGGGCGGCGTGCACTGCCTGAAATACGGGCTCACCGTGCACAACATCCTGAAGATCGAGATCCTGACGATCGACGGCGATACGCTCACGCTCGGCGCCGACGCGCTCGACGCACCCGGCTTCGACCTGCTCGCATTGTTCACCGGCTCGGAAGGGATGCTCGGCATCGTCACCGAAGTGACCGTGAAGCTGCTGCCGAAGCCGCCGAGCGTGAAGGTGCTGATGGCGAGCTTCGACGACGTCGCCGAAGCCGGTGCCGCCGTCGCGCGGATCATCGGCGCGGGCGTGATCCCCGGCGGCCTCGAGATGATGGACAACCTCGCGATCCGCGCGGCCGAGGATTTCATCCACGCGGGTTATCCGGTCGACGCGCAGGCGATCCTGCTGTGCGAACTCGACGGCTCGCCCACCGACGTCGACGAAGATGCCGAACGCGTCGCCACGCTGCTGCGCGATGCCGGCGCATCGGAGATCCGTGTCGCGCGCGACGAGGCGGAGCGCCAGCGTTTCTGGGCCGGCCGCAAGAACGCGTTCCCGGCGGTCGGCCGCATGTCGCCCGACTACTACTGCATGGACGGCACGATCCCGCGCCGCGAGCTGCCGCGCGTACTTGAAGGAATTGCCGCGCTGTCCGCCGAATACGGGCTGCCGGTCGCGAACGTGTTCCACGCGGGCGACGGCAACATGCACCCGCTGATCCTGTTCGACGCTAACCGCCCCGGCGAACTCGACCGCGCGGAAGCGCTGGGTGGAAAGATCCTCGAGCTGTGCGTCGCGGCGGGCGGGAGCATCACCGGCGAGCACGGCGTCGGGCGCGAGAAGATCAACCAGATGTGCGTGCAGTTCAACGCCGACGAAATCACGTTCTTCCACGCGGTGAAGGCCGCGTTCGATCCGCAGGGCCTGCTCAATCCCGGCAAGAACATCCCGACGCTGCACCGCTGCGCCGAATTCGGCGCGATGCACGTCCATCACGGCAAGCTGCCGTTTCCCGAACTGGAGCGTTTCTGATGCGACGCGAAATCGAATCGATCGACGACAGCGCGGCACTCGTCGCCCAGGTCGACGCGGCGATCCACGACCGCCAGCCGCTGCACATTCGCGGCGCCGGTACCAAGGCGTTCCTCGGCCGCCCCGTCGAAGGCCGCACGCTCGACGTGCGCACGCATCGCGGCGTCGTGTCCTATGACCCGACCGAACTCGTCGTCACCGCGCGCGCGGGCACGCCGCTCGCCGACCTCGAGGCGATGCTCGATTCGGCCGGCCAGATGCTGCCGTGCGAGCCGCCGTCGTTCGGCGGCGCGGCCACGGTCGGCGGCATGGTCGCGGCGGCGCTGTCGGGCCCGCGCCGCCCGTGGGCCGGCGCGGTACGCGACTTCGTGCTCGGCTGCCGCGTGATCACCGGCCACGCGAAACAACTGCGCTTCGGCGGCGAGGTGATGAAGAACGTCGCGGGCTACGACGTGTCGCGGTTGCTCGCGGGCAGCTTCGGCTGTCTCGGCGTCGTGACCGAGGTGTCGCTGAAAGTGCTGCCGAAGCCCCGTGCGACGTGCGATCTCGCGTTGCCGCTCGCCGTGGACGAAGCCGTGCAGCGCGTCGCCGCATGGCGGCGCGCGGGGCTGCCGCTCGCGGGCGCCTGCCACGCGGACGGCGTGCTGCGCGTGCGGATCGAAGGCGGCGAGGGCTCGGTGAAGGCCGCGCGCGACACGATCGGCGGCAACGCCATGGACGACCATGACGATGCGTTCTGGGTACGGCTGCGCGACCTTGCGCTGCCGTTCTTCGACGACCCGCGCCCGCTGTGGCGCGTGTCGGTGCCGGCCGCCGCGCCGCTCGACGCCCTGCCCGGCGCGCTGCTGGCCGACTGGGGCGGCGCGCAGCGCTGGCTGAAAAGCGACGCCGCACCGGCCGACGTGCAGCGCCTCGCCGCGCAATGGGGCGGGCACGCGACCTGCTTCACGCCGGGCACGACGCACGAGCCGTTCCAGCCGCTGCCGCCCGCGCTGCTGCGCGTGCACCGCCAGCTCAAGGCACAGCTCGACCCGCATGCGATTTTCAATCCCGGCCGCCTGTACGCCGATTTCTGACGCGACCCCGATCCCGACCCGCCGATGCAAACCAATCTCAGCGAAGCAAGCAAGGCCCTCGCCCGGGCCGACGAAGCGGAAGCGATCCTGCGCGCGTGCGTGCACTGCGGCTTCTGCAATGCGACCTGCCCGACCTACCAGGTGCTCGGCAACGAGCTCGACGGGCCGCGCGGGCGCATCTACCTGATCAAGCAGCTGCTCGAAGGCGAGCCGTGCGGCGAACGCACGCAGCGGCATCTCGACCGCTGCCTGACGTGCCGCAACTGCGAGACGACCTGCCCGTCCGGCGT